>JACRMT010000001.1 GCA_016214855.1 Nitrospirota bacterium
GCGTCGGAATAAGAACCTTGACCGAAGGAAGCCAGATGATGTTTACTGGAGCACGTTACCTCAGAAGCAGGTAGCTGTATGAACAGGCAGCTTATCACTTATAAATCGCTTCTGCCTGTCCAACCAAACCCGACCACCTGTTAGTTAGGGCTCAATATCGTTACCCACTTCGTTTGGTCTTGGCCGCAGGATTCCATTTCTATTGATCTCCATGCAGGCAACACTGGCGGCTTCGCTAAGTTTATCCAAGACCTCTGAATGTTCTAAATTACTGCCATCAAAACGGATGACTTTCTTTTGACTAAGAGCCTCAATCACCTTATGAAATGGTAAGGCCTTTAGCGGCTTGCACATCTGTTCAATGACATCATTCAGGTCACTGGAATCCTTATCCATTGGTTCTCCTTTTTTTATCAATTCTTGAGACAGCATAGAACCCACAAACAAAACTTTCAGCGCAAGTCAGAACAGCAGGGTGCTGATCGCAAGCATCACAATACTTTCTTGAAAATAACAATTCTGTTCGTATTTGTCCCTTTCCCGTTATTTGAAACACCCCAAATATTTGATGTTTTTGTGAACACCTGTGCATTGATCATAATTCCCTCACATGAAAAGCCTTGATTTATACCAATCTGAGCCACATACTCATCTAACTTAACTTTGCCATTTCTAACTTCACCGACCTCAAATGCTACGAAGCCTTCTTTCTTCGTTATCCTATATAGTTCCCGAAAAACGCCGTTCATGACATCAACCCAGTCTTCTATTTTCTTGCTCATGGTAATTCGTAATCCAACGCTTTCAGCATCAATATTATTAAACCAGCACCTCATCCAGTTGTCAGCCGCGTATTTGACTATATCCAGGAATGGTGGAGAAGTTACCGTCAACGAAACCACACCCCTTTTTATCGTTTTTGTTTCACGAGCGTCATCATTAAGAAATATGGCCTTTTCTCCAATTCGTCTCAACGTAACGATATCAGTCTGAGTCACATTTTTCAGGAGATCTTTTGTCTTTGCGATAATAAGTTTCTTCGTGTCTCTATATTCTGGCGTCTGTTTTCTCTGCTGATTGATCCTTATTTGACTATCTCGACTAACAGCTTGATTGGGAGGAAATGTATATACCGAGAAAAAACCCTTTGAATGGCCGGTGAGTCTATTGGTAGCGACCATTCTAATCCACATATCCAACTCGTCCTGTTTGCCAGTTTCATCTCTATCTATCAAGTAATTCCTAATGGATAATATTTCCTTCAGCGTATCTTCATGATAAAACATGGCAAGATCGAAATCAGAGGAAAGAGCTTTATGAATCCGAATTGAGTTTAGCCTGGCCGCCAATTCATTCAGATCAGGAACAAACAGTCGTGACTTACAGAGAATGCTGCTGAGCGGATTTATATCATTGGAAATAACGTTTCTGCCCAGAAGTGCCGCTTCAACTATAGTCGTTCCTCTGCCTGTAAAGGGATCATAAACAATATCCCCGGGAGCAGTAAGCAGTTCTATAAAGAAACGAGGCAACTGTGGCTTAAAGCATGCCCTGTAGGAAATTTCATGAAGAGAATTAGCCTGTCTTTGCTTGGCAGTCCAAAATTCATTAGTAAATCTTTTTACAGGCAGATCTCCGATATTAACTTCGTCGACCATTGTTGAGGAGCCATTCGAAAATAAGTTCCCCTTTTCAATATGTATAAACTGTGTCAGATAATCTACAGAGTCAAAGCGAGAAGCCGCATGTAATTTAGTCATCTTTTAATTTTACTCATTTGGTGTAAGTTATGAAACATGAGTTTTTTCGTAAGCCCCATTGCCATGCCTCCTGAGCGACCTTTCTGGCCTTTTCGTTTCCCTTTTCTGCAATCGCATGCAGTTGATCAGGTCAGTGGCCGATGATGCATTGACTTGAGCTGTCAGGGAAAGACGGATAAATAATAACTTGAGATAATGTATATCCATGGGATATACTTTATTTAGACATTGGCGCTGAAGGAGGTTGTAGCATGATTGCGAAGACAGCACAGTGGGGCAACAGCATAGGCGTGCGCATACCCAGCGCAGTAGCTAAAAAGGCCGGTATCGGAGTGAACTCCACCATAGAGATCGACAATACGGAGGGTGGTATTATCATCAAGCCCGCTGAAAGGCAGGAGTATACCCTCAAGGAGCTTGTGAAAGAGATTACGGCCAAAAATCGTCATGCCGAGGTTGATTATGGGCAGCCTGTTGGTAAGGAGCTTCTTTAATGAAGGCAGTTCCGGATCGTGGCGATATTATCGTTTGGAGTTTCGATCCCACATTAGGGCATGAGCAGGCAGGCTTTAGACCGACGCTTGTCCTCTCTCCCGCGCTCTACAATAAGGCTTCCGGCCTCTGCCTTATCTGTCCGATCACCACAAAGATCAAAGGTTATCCATTTGAAGTGGCGCTTGACGGCGCAAAGAAGACCTCTGGAGTTGCCCTTGCTGATCAGGTTCGCTCTATCGACTGGCAGGCCCGCAAGGTAAAAGTAACTGACCGCATTTCAGCAACAGCCCTTTCACGAGCCCTCGCTAAATTCAAACCTCTTCTTTATTGAAATAACGCTCCATTTATCGATAGCCTGCAACCTTGCCGATTATTCTGAATTCTGATATTCTATATTCAGAAAATGTATCTAAAGGGAGGGTTGGAATGGATACCATGAAAACAGCTATTGCAGAGATAAAAAATCGCGGCCAGTTGACCATCCCCAAGAAAATCCGGGAATCAAGCCATCTTGAAGAAGGACAGGTAGTCTCTATCATACCTGTTGGAGACTCTGTCATCATCACCCCCAAAAGGCTTGAGCTCGATGAAGCGCGAAGGCAGATCAGAAAGATCATGAAGGCCTCAGGGCTTTCAGAAAAAGAATTGCTCAAGGGGCTTGGGGAGGAGAGAGAACTGCTTTACAAGGAAATCTATGGCAAAAAGAAGCATTAAGATATTCCTTGATTCGAACGTCATCCTATCAGGTCTTTTCTCAGATAAGGGAGCTCCCCGCGTTATTTTGGATCTTTTATCGCTCGGGCTTCCGCAGCTCGCGGCAGCGACAGGGGAATATAATATTATTGAAATTGAACGTAACCTAATAAAAAAGATGCCTGAGGCACTTCCGGTTTACAGTAAATATCTTCCCTTGCTGAACCTTGACATCATCCCTCTTCCCTCATCAAAAGAACTAACTAAATTGAGTGGGGCCACGTCTCAAAAGGATATGCCTGTGCTTGCTTCAGCCATCAATGGCAAGGTTGATTATCTTGTAACAGGGGACAGAAAGGACTTTAGTCATTTGACAGGGCAATACTCCTTTAAAATCCTTGGCCCTTCTGAATTTCTTGCTAACATTCTTCCTGAGGTGCTCAAGGCCTTGGAATCGGACGGCTAATAAAGCCCCATTGCCTTGCGCACAAACTGCATGGTCTCCTGTGCCACCTTTCTGGCCTTCTCGTTTCCTTTTTCAGCGATGGCATGCAATTTATCAGGATCAGCAAGAAGAGCCTCTCTCTTTGCCCAGATCGGCTCAAGAACTGAAAAGACGTTTTTGATCAGCACCTTCTTGCAGTCAATGCAGCCGATACCGGCAGTCCTGCATCCTTCGGCAACCTCTGCCTGTTCTTCTTTTGTCGAAAATATTTTGTGCAGCTGGAATACGGGGGAGAGCTCAGGGTCTCCCTTGTCAGTCCTTTTTACGCGTGCAGGGTCAGTGGTCATAGTCCTGATCTTCTGCTCCACCTCTTTGGCACTGTCTGAAAGATAGATGGCATTGCCGTAACTCTTTGACATCTTTCTTCCGTCAACGCCAGGCACTTTGGGGAAGGGGGTAAGGAGTGCATCAGGCTCAGGGAAAACATCTCCGTAAAGGTTATTGAATCTCCGGGCAATCTCACGCGATATCTCAAGGTGAGGCACCTGGTCTATGCCTACAGGCACATGCTTTGCCCGGTACATAATGATGTCTGCGGTCTGCAGGAGCGGGTACCCGAGAAAGCCATACGTGGACAGGTCACGCTCGCTCAGCTCGGTCTGTTTTTCTTTGTAGGTCGGCACGCGCTCAAGCCATCCCAGAGGCGTGATCATCGAGAGCAGGAGATGAAGTTCGGCATGTTCCAGTATCCTGGACTGAATGAAGATGGTGCATTTGTCAGGATCGAGGCCTGCGGCAAGGAAATTCACCAGCAGGTCTGTTACCGATTCATGCAGCACCGAAGGGTTGTTATATCCTGTTGTAAGGGCGTGCCAGTCAGCAACAAAATAGTAGCAGTCGTAGTTATCCTGGAGCTTCACCCAGTTCTGAAGAGCTCCGACATAGTTGCCGAGATGTACCTTGCCGCTTGACTGCATGCCGCTTAAGACTCTGTCCACAATAAACCTCCGCCTATAATAAATATTTTCCTGATGCCTCTATAATGCACTATTCCACCCTGGAAATTTTCCATATCAGCTCGAAGTTGCAGATAATGACCTGCGGTTCATCTGAGCTGTTCTTCATGATCTTGCCATTGTCGTCCACAGCCAGAAGAAGGTCATTGGCCTTCAGTGATGAACCGTCAAAGCCGTGTAAGTGTAATTTTGCTTTTATTGTATCCATGTACATATGGCACTGAGATTCATTGATGATCCCCTTTTCAATGGCCTTGGAAAGGTCCACGGGCGTATAAAGGGCATCACGGTTTTCCGCAACCCATTGATCCGGGCCGTTGTAATAGCCCCGAATGGTAATGTAATTATGATCTTCCTGGAGTACAGGATTCCCTTCCGGGTCTATGAGGTCCTTGTGTGATTCATATTTTCTCACATCGGTCGAGGTCTCTATCTTCTTGCTGCCGGTCATATAGATAGCCCTCACATAGACCGTGGGGATGCCGAGACGGTTAAGGGTATGAGCAATGGCAAACTCCTCAAACGGACTGTTAATGCCGTATTGACAGACTTTTGGATCGCGGGAGCCTTCTTCATCACCAACAGGCATTTCCCCTACCCGGGAGGTTTCCCAGACAAGATGAATGTTGTCCTTTGTTATCGTATAAAAGACTTCCTTGGCTTCTGACAGTTTTATCGAGGGTGTTTTCCTCCACCGCTCAGGAAGGAAATAGTCAAACAGGTGCGGATTCCGTCCCACAACCCAGAGGCGCCCGCCGGTGCTTTCTGCGTGGCCGTACAGATAGGGAACGCTAAGGATCTCGGCAGCAGAAAGATGGACCGGCAGAGAGGTCGGTTCAAAACGGTGTCTCTGATCATCAAGATACGAATATCTTCTTGAATTCTTTACTGCCTCCTCATGTTCCGGCGTACGCAGGAGCAGTTCGTAATCGATTATGGAATAGTTGCCGTTACTGATCAGCTGATAGAGATGATCCACCTGATCCTTTTCAGGGTTCTTCTTTTCTCTGAGGCCTATTTCTTTAATGTTTTCGACCTCTGCCTCACTGATGATGATATGCTCAGGCTTCATATCAGCCACCAGGTAACCTTTCTTGTTGAGGTCTTTGTGAGCTGTGGCATCAAGGATCTTGAGATGTTTGATCATCTCGTCGGTGTTGATATCGATGTACGCGAAGATTTCCTTGATGTTCAGGCCTGTTATCCATTCATAGATCAGTTTATACTGCTTCAGGATATCAAGATCAATGCCCGGATGTTTTGCCCGGATGCGGTTGATCCTGGCGCCCGATCTCCCGCTCTGCCATGCCTGCATCACTTCCGGCGGAACGTATATCGCCATGGGGAGCTGGGTATGTATCCTTGTCTCTTTCGGTCCGTACAGGTTATCCATCAGCTCCATGACCAGGGCAAATTCCTCCCACGGACTGTTGAACTCTGCATCACAGAACTCCTGCAGGGTATGGGTATCGAGAGGCACATCTTCGCCGACACGACAGTTCTTGACCACCAGGTCAAGGCTTAAGCCGTCAACCTCTTTTGTGGGGACCTTGTACACGGAACTCGTGCCCAAAAGCCGTAATTTATGCTGGTTGAACCAGCCTGTTTCATACCAGTTCTCTATCTCGAAATGTTTGTGGCGGTTCTCGGCAAAACGGGTAAGATACAGATCGCCGCCGTCACTGGTCTTTGTATGGACGTACACAACGCCCAGGACATTGACCAGGTTTTTTTTCGAGGCTATCATCTCTGATCTTAACCTGTCCCGAAGGGCATTTTTAATAATAAAATCCCTCCTAATCTCTCCCCATCCGGGGACAAGCCTTTGTCAAAGGGAGGAATGAATCCCCTCTTTGGAAAAGAGGGGCAAGGGGAGATTTTATGATAATTATCCCCAGTCATTGAAACGTTGCCAATCCTGAGGGGTAATTATATCGCTGTATCATCCAAGACGCTTTCTGAGCTCCTCAAGCTGGTCTCTCAGTTTGGAGGGCAGACGCTTTCCAAAGGTGCTGAAGTGTGCCTCGATATCAGGTATCTCAGCTTTCCAGTCAGCAATATTTACGCTCATCAGTTCCTTCATGCTTTCCGGTGTCAGGGTGAGGCCTGAAAGGTCAAGATCCCCTTCTTTGGGCAGCAGACCTATGGCAGAGCTCTCTGCACCGATCTTGTTGTCAACGCGTTCGCAGATCCATTTGAGAACTCTGCTGTTGTCGCTGAAGCCGGGCCAGAGGAACTTGCCGTCCTGGCTCTTTCTGAACCAGTTCACGTAGAAGATCTTCGGCGCCTTGCTGCCGAGCTTCTCGCCCATGCTGAACCAGTGCTCGAAATAGTCGCCCATGTTATATCCGCAGAAGGGCTTCATGGCAAAGGGGTCGCGCCTCAGATTGCCTACTGATCCGATATTCGCAGCTGTTGTCTCTGATGCTGCTGTGGCCCCCAGGAAGACGCCATGCTCCCAGGAGAGGGCCTCAGAGACAAGCGGTACCACGCTGGTGCGGCGGCCACCGAATATGAAGATATCGATCGGCACGCCCGCAGGATTTTCCCAGTCCTTGCAGATGACCGGGCATTGTGATGCATGCGCAGTGAAACGTGCATTCGCATGCGCAGCGTCAGCCTTGCTTGCAGGCGTCCAGTCATGACCCTTCCAGTCAATAAGATGTGACGGCAGTTCGTCATTCATGCCCTCCCACCAGACATCGCTGTCATCGGTCAGTGCGCAGTTCGTGAAGATGGTATTTTCCCTGATCGTATCCATTGCCATAGGGTTGGTGCCATAGGATGTTCCGGGTGCAACGCCGAAAAACCCGCTCTCCGGATTTATGGCATGCAGCCGTCCATCCGGACCGATCTTCATCCAGGCGATATCATCGCCGATGCATTCACATTTCCAGCCCTTGAGCGAAGGCTGCATCATGGCCAGGTTGGTCTTTCCGCATGCTGAGGGGAATGCTGCTGCAATATGATACTGCTTGCCCTCAGGACTGGTCAGCCGCAGGATGAGCATATGTTCTGCAAGCCATCCCTCTCTCCGTGCAACAGCAGATGCAATGCGGAGCGCCAGACATTTCTTGCCTAACAGGGCATTCCCTCCGTACCCGGACCCGTACGACCAGATCAGGTTTTCTTCAGGAAAGTGGCTGATATATTTGTTCTCTATCGGGGCGCATGGCCACTGCACATCTTTCTGGCCGGGCTGAAGCGGTGCGCCGATCGAATGGAGGCAGGGAATGAAATCGCCGTCACTGCCAAGAAGTTCCAGCACCTTCGAGCTGACGCGGGTCATGATATGCATATTGACCACCACATAAGGGCTGTCGCTGATCTCGATGCCTATCCTGGAGATGGGCGAACCGATCGGTCCCATGGAAAAAGGGATCACAAACATGGTCCTGCCTTTCATGCAGCCCTTATAAAGATCCTTCATGATCCCCTTCAGTTCGGCCGGCGCCATCCAGTTGTTTGTAGGCCCTGCTTCATCCTGAGATGTGGTCGAGATATAGGTGCGGTCTTCAACGCGTGCTACGTCGCTCGGGTCAGACCTGAACAGAAAACTGTTCTTCCGCTTCTTCAATGGGGTAGCGCTGCCGCTGTCGATCAACCTCTGCATCATGCTGTCATATTCCTGTTTGGACCCATCGCATATATAGATTGCATCCGGTTCGCACATTGTCTTGATCTCAGCGATCCAGGCATTGAGTTTCTTGTTTTTAATTTCAATGTTCATAACGTATCTCCTCATTGTTTCTATCGTTAATGGTATGCGAATTATTGCAGCATGCCGAATATTTTCAGAAAAAAAGTGATGAACGGCATAATGAAAAGGTTTGCAATGCCTGTATAGATCAGCACCAGCACAATGATAAAACCAAAGGGTTCGATCTTGCTGAACGATATGGCCTGCTTTGACGGAAGCAGGCCTGTCAGAACTCGTCCTCCATCAAGCGGCGGGATCGGGATCAGGTTAAAAGAGGCAAGCACCACATTCACTACTACGCTTGCAGAAAAGATCATGAGCAGAGGTTTCATCACGGTCTCTTTCACCGTGTCAGGAGAAAGGCCGGCTATGGGTGCGATCACAAGCTTGAGAAGGATTACGCTTGCCAGAGCAAGGGCGATATTGGTGACCGGTCCAGCAATAGCCGATAAGGCCATACCTTTTCTCGGGTTTGTGAAGTTCGCGGGATTGATCGGTACGGGTTTTGCGTACCCGAACACAAAACGGCCTTCTGTCAGAACAAAGAGCATAATCGGCATGATGATCGTTCCGAAAAGGTCTATATGCGCAAGAGGGTTCAGCGTCAGGCGGCCAAGAAGCTTTGCGGTCGGATCGCCGAGCCTGAACGCAACATATCCGTGGGCCACCTCATGGAAGGTGATCGCGATGAGAATGGGCAGCGCAGAGATAAGAAGCCGCTGTAATGTTTCCGGTTCCAAGATTCTCCCTCATGGTATTTATTGGTCGAGAAATACTTCCAAGCTGGTGCAAGAGAAGTCTTGTAGTATTATGCATTTAATCGTTATAAGTCAAACGGGAAAATGATCGTAAAAGCAGGAGCCCTGCGGGTTTGCCGGGCTCCTGCTTTGTAAAAAGTTATGCGGAATGCTGAAGGAAAACAAAATGCCAGATCAGCATAAAAGTTTCTTGTCGCTGTTCTTCCTGCCGGTAGAGAGCAGTTAAAAGGTACAAGAAGAAAAGACGCTGTCTGACCCTTTTTTTACGGACCTGACACAAAAAGTCTGTCCTTTTCGTTATAATAAACAATCGGTGTTCCATGAAATTCTTTATAGACACAGCCAATATCGACGAGATCAAAAAGGCCTGGGAATTGGGCGTTATTGACGGTGTCACCACCAATCCCTCTCTTATTGCCAAAGAAGGCAAGGACCCTGTCCAGATCCTGAAGGCCATCTGCGGCATTGTGAAGGGGCCGGTGAACGGCGAGGTGATCGGCACTACCGCTGATGTTATGGTGAAAGAGGCCAAAGAGCTCGCGAAAATACATAAGAATATTGTTATCAAGATCCCAATGATAGAGGAAGGGCTCAAGGCGGTCAAGAAGCTTTCTTCCCTGGGAATAAAGACGAACGTTACCCTTATTTTTTCGGCCAACCAGGCACTTCTTGCAGCAAAGGCAGGGGCAAGCTATGTAAGTCCTTTTGTCGGCCGCCTGGATGACATCAGCCACCATGGCATGGACATTGTTGAGGAGATCCTGGATATCTACGCAAACTATCTCTTCGAGACCGAGGTGATCGTTGCATCAGTGCGGAACCCGCTCCATGTGCTTGATGCAGCCCGCATGGGAGCACATATTGCGACCATCCCCTATTCTGTAATAACCCAGCTGATAAAGCATCCCCTGACCGAGATCGGGCTCGAAAAATTTCTGAAAGACTGGGAAAAAGTCCCGAAGAAACCGACAAAGAAGAAGTAGAGGTTCATGCCTTATGCCGATCTATGAATATCGATGCAATGTATGCGGCGAGGATTTTGAGAAGATCGTCTTTGGCAACAGGGAAGTTATCTGTCCCAAATGCTCATCCGGCGATGTGAAGAAAAAAATGTCTGCCTTCGGCATGAGCGGTGTAGAAAAGCCTTTTGCCGGATCATCTTCTGCGGGATGCAGTTCCTGCAGCAAAGGCTCCTGCAGTTCCTGCCATTAATAGCGGCGCCGGATCATTATTGCTGAACAGCAAAAGGATTTGCCCTGAGTATCTGTATCACTTTCAGGGGATTGCCTTCCATTACAAACACTGCCATGCCGCGATCGTCCGTCTTTCTGCCGGACAATACCCAAGTGCTTTTCCAGGAAATGTTCACGAACATCTTATCGCCTTCGATCTCGACCCACCGGGGGGTAAAGGAAATATCCACGCTGTCAAAGACCTGCCTGCCGGCCATGATATCCTTGAAACCCGTCTCAGTGGTATTTCTCTGTATGGTTGCCGAATCCTTCTTTACAAAGGCATTCCTGATCGTCTCTGCAACGCCAAAGGCTTCAGTAGCTGTCTTCGATTCCTGGGTAACCTGTTTTACCTCTTTTTTGCCGCCGCACGAAACAAGCAGAATAGATGCGAGCAAGAGAAGCGTTATTTTCTTCATTGTTCCCCCTGGATGGTCTGATCTTCTTCGCTAATGATAAACATTCACCTCTTTTTTTTCAACCGCAACTCTTTCATCTATTATAAGACCTCAATCAGTCCCCTAATCTTTGCAGAACTGCGAATATATTTATTCTATTTGCAGTTCTGCAAAGGAATCCCAGATAAGAATCCTTTAAAAACGGGATGTTTCCAGTTGGCATGAAGCCTGCATATATACAAGCAAGAACAACAAACCGGAAGC
>JACRMT010000002.1 GCA_016214855.1 Nitrospirota bacterium
CGGAGCAGATAGAGCCGGCGCCGCGGATCGGGACCAGGCTGAGGACAGAGTTCATCAGGGGAATGGGCAAGAGAGATGATCAGTTCATCATCATCCTCGACATTGACCGGGTCTTCTCGGCCGATGAACTCTCCCTCGTGCTGGATGCAGGAAGCGCCTCGACTCCTCCTGCCGGATCTAAATAATGCGTGATGCGGCTGTCTGTTGAATAAGAGAAAGGGCTTTTGTAAAGAATGAAGCGGAGCGGCATGACGGCCATATTATCGGATGCTGACTACGAACGCCTGAGAAGGGTCATTTACGATGAATGCGGCATCAAGATGACCCCTGCCAAGAAGGTGATGCTCGAGGCACGGCTCAGAAAAAGGCTGAGGAACCTCGGCATTGACTCATTTGCCGGGTACTGTGAGTATCTTTTCAGCAGGGATGGCAATGAGAATGAACTGATCAACATGATCGATGTTGTAACGACGAACAAGACTGACTTTTTCCGGGAACCGAAACACTTTGATTTTTTGACTTCAACAGCCGTGCCTGCATTGATAGAACTGTATGGTGCAGGTATGCGGAGAAATATGAACATCTGGTCTGCAGGCTGCTCGACCGGAGAGGAGCCGTATACCATTGCCATGGCCCTGAGCGAGTTCAGAGAAACACATCCGACCTTCGAGTTCCTGATACTCGGGACCGATATTTCTACCCTGGTGCTCGAAAAGGCGCAAAAAGCCATATATAAAATGGAACGTGTTGATACGGTCCCTGCTGTCATGAAGAAGAAATATCTTCTCAGGAGCAGGGACCGGCAGAAGAATCTGGTGAGGATCGCGCCTGAAGTCAGAAAAAATGTGCGATTCCGCAGGCTGAACTTTATGGCAGAAGATTTTGAAATGCGCGAACCAATGGACCTTATCTTCTGCAGAAATGTCATTATTTACTTTGACCGTCAGACCCAGGAAAGGCTGCTTAATCGTCTGTACGACCATCTTATCCCGGGGGGATATATGTTCATGGGCCATTCCGAAACATTGAGCGGACTGAATGTCCCCCTTCTGTCTGTCGGGAATATGATCTACAGAAAACCCTTATGAACCTGCTGAACCGGGATGGTCTTCCGACAGTTTATCTGCATCCGGGCGAACTGGTGATCTGCCGGGAGCCGACGAAGGTGATAACTGTTTTGGGCTCATGCGTGTCCGTGACCCTGTTCAGCAGCAGACTGGGCATGAGTGCCATATGCCATGGAACCATGCCGAGATGCAGGGCCATAAAACACTGCACAGAACTTTGCATAGATGCTTTTAAGTTCATGGACTGTGCGATCCAGCACATGCTCAGGAATTTCAGGGAGGCCGGAGCGCAGAAAAACGATATCGAGGTGAAGATATTTGGCGGTGCAGATACCCTGATGTCAAAAAGCAGCAATACGATAGGCAGTCAGAATATAAAGGTTACCCTCGATATCCTCGCCCGGGAGGGCCTCAGCGTAGCTGCTGCCGATGTCGGGGACAATTTTGGCCGAAAACTTATCTTTATCTCAGCTACCGGAGACGTATATCTTAAACGTCTGAACAAGGCAACATTGCTCTATAAGCCATGAAAAATAAGATAAGGGTTCTTATTGTGGATGATTCTGCGGTCGTCCGGCAGACATTGTCTGAAATTCTTTCATCCGATACAGGCATTGAGGTGCTGGGTGCTGCTCCTGACCCCTATATAGCCGCTGACAAGATGCGACATGAGGCCCCTGATGTCCTGATGCTTGACATCGAGATGCCGAGGATGGACGGTCTTACATTCCTCCACAAGATCATGAGCCAGCATCCGATCCCGGTTGTCATCTGCTCCAGCCTGGCAGAGCAGGGGGCTGAAACAACGATCAGGGCTCTTGAACTGGGAGCTGTCGAGATCATTCTTAAGCCGCGCCTGGGCACGAAACAGTTTCTTCATGAGTCAAGGGTACGCATCTGCGATGCAGTAAAGGCTGCGTCTCTGGCACGAGTGCGGCGCATTCCGGAAAAGCCTCTCGGTATATCGCCGAAACTGACTGCAGACGCTGTCATACCGAAGCCGACAGGGACATCGATGATCCAGACGACCGAAAAGGTTGTTGTGGTAGGTGCCTCCACCGGCGGAACCGAAGCGCTTCGGATATTCCTTGAGGCGATGCCCCCTGACGGGCCGGGCATTGTGATCGTCCAGCATATGCCCGAGCATTTTACTGCAGCGTTTGCCAGGAGGCTGGACAGCCTCTGCCGCATGTCGGTAAAAGAGGCTGAGGACAATGATACGGTCATCAGGGGAAGAGCGCTTATAGCGCCCGGCAACCGGCATACGCTGCTCAAGAGAAGCGGAGCGCGCTATTATGTCGAGGTCAAGGACGGTCCGCTTGTGAGCCGGCATCGTCCTTCGGTAGATGTTCTTTTCCGTTCGGCTGCGCGCTATGCGGCAAAAAATGCCGTTGGGGTGATCATGACCGGCATGGGTGACGACGGTGCAAAAGGCATGCTCGAGCTGAAGGATGCCGGGGCATTTACCATTGCCCAGGATGAGGCCTCATCAGTAGTCTTTGGTATGCCGTACGAGGCGATAAAATCCGGCGGCGTTGAAAAAGTCCTGCCCCTTGCGGGCATTGCCGGCAAAGTTATACAGAAGACCTCTTCCTGATCACGATCCTGCTGTCGGAAAATACCATAACGCAGATACGCAATGATCATTCAGAAGACGCGGAAGGTCATGACCGGAGCCGAAGAACCACTTCGGTTCCCCTGTCTTCCGGCGAGATGATCTCCAGCGATCCTTCGTGATCCTCCATCAGTTTTTTACAGATAGGAAGGCCGAGACCTGTGCCGCCTTTCTTTGTTGTAAAGAATGGTTCAAATATTCTTTC
The DNA here is from genome assembly GCA_016214855.1 of Nitrospirota bacterium. Lineage (NCBI taxonomy): Bacteria > Pseudomonadati > Nitrospirota > Nitrospirota bacterium. The sequence continues at coordinate 2,888 of JACRMT010000002.1, forward strand.
CAGATTCTTCTGCGGAATTCCGGGGCCGTCGTCCCCAACTCTGATCTCGGTAATATCCTCTGTCTGATTCGCTGTTATGGTGACGCGTGTCTTTGCAGCTTCCAGAGCATTGTTAATGACATTCAGCAGCACCTGGGTTATCTTGTCTCTGTCGGCGCTGATCGTCACCGACGGAGGTATCTCCACGGAGATAGTTATTGCGGCCTTCTTCCCCTTTATGTGATGTTCCAGTTCCAGGACAAGGATCCCCAGATCCATCTCCTTTATGTCAAGACGCGCCGGGCGGGTATACAGCAGCAGTTCCTCGATAAGGTTTTTCACCCTGTCGCACTCTCTGAGCATGGCGGTGATGAGGGCCAGGTGCTGAGGGTTTTCGCTTTCGCGCTCAAGGATCTGTCCTATGGAAGAGATACCGAACAGGGGGTTCCTCACCTCATGAGCCACCCCTGAAACCACTTTTCCCATGGTCTCGAAGTATTCCTTTTTCCTGAGTTCTGCCTGCAGCTTCTTTATCTCCGAAAGGTCGCGGAACATTACGATCAGGCATTCATTTTGATAGTATCCGCAGGGCAGCGGGGAGTTGACAAACCCTATGGGAAGAGAGCTGCTGCCAGTAAGTGTTATAGTGACCTCATTTCCCAGTGCCTGGCCCGGCGCAAGAAATACTGACGCCTCGGGATACAGCGCGGAGATCTTCTGTCCGATGACGTCAGAAACGTGTGTTTTCAGGATCCTGGCCCCGGAGCTGTTGATCTTCAGGACCAGCCCCTCGCTGTCAACGACAATAATGCCGCTTGCCGCAGCATCGAATATCGCCTCGGAAAAGTCTTTTTCCGCCTTTAACAATTGATCTGACTGCATGCGCTCCAGTTCTGAAGATGCCCTGACAGAATACATCTGGAATATGAGCTTGCTCAGCTGCTTATCTGCGATGGGAAGCCTGTCAAGGGCAGCTACGATGCCTATCGGATTTCCCCTGGAATCGAAAAGTGGGAGTCCCATGTAGCTTTCTGCGCCCATATCAGCCAGCATCTTATCTTCAGGGAAAAGGGCCTGCACATGTTCCGGGTGACTGCAGAATGCCTTGCCGACAACGTTATCGCAAGGCGTTCCCGCAAGGGCATACTCGAAATTGTCGATGATATTTCCATCTGCACAGACCGCTACGGTCCTGACATGCCGCCTGTCTGAGGTCAATTCACCGATCTCGACGAAAGCCATTCCCAGGCTTTTGGCCATATTCAGCGCCATAGACTGAAAAAACAGTTTGCTGGATGTGCCGTACACTTTTTCATTAAGTGTCTGCAGCGCCATATCCATTTTTTTCCGTTCGCTCACATCGCGGAAGATCGCCTGAATGACCTGTCTGCTCGAGGTATTAATAACGCTTACTGAGATATCAATAAAGGCTTGTGAGCCGTCTCCCCTGACGATAAGAAGATCTGCAGCGCTGCCTATGCCGTTAGTGGCAGTTTCCCTAAAGGCATCTGACGCATGCTGCAGCTGTTCTTTGTGAATAAGGCTTGAGAAGGGCTTCCCCAGCAATGAGCTTATCGGATATCCGAGGATGTCGACAGCCTTGGCGTTAAGCTCTATGAAATTACCTGCTGTGTCGAGCAGTACAATGCCGTCGCCAGCTTCGTTCATAAGACGACGGTATTTTTCTTCTGATGAGCGCAGGTCCTGATACAGTCCGATTGTGCGTATTGCAGCGGACGCCTGATTCGCAAAAAGAGCGAGAATGGCCTTTTCGGAGTCGGTCATATAATAATCCGATTTCCTGAAGAGGGTCATGCAGCCCTGAAAATCGTCCTGGAATATAAGAGGAACGGAAACAATATACTTAAAACCGCATTTATCTACGAAATTGCTCAGTCCGCCCATTGTCTCAAGCCTTGCTGATTCGACAGTTCTTCTTTCGGTCACTGATACGCCTATGGGAGACTTGTCGATCAGGATAGAAGGAGGGATCATTCTTTCGCAATGCAGGGATCCGTTATCAGCTCCCATCAGGAGCTCTGAGCCATAAAAGCTTGAAAAATGGAGCTCTTCGCCCTTTTTCAGCCAGAGTATGGCTGCATGCATGCTTACAAAAGGCGTGACAGAGGAAACGATGAATTGCATCAACGACGCCATATCCAGGGTGGTCATCTTCTGCACCGAAAGATCATGGAGCTTTATCAGCCGCAGGATATCTTCTTTTTTCTCGTCCATGAGGCGATAGTTTTCGAGCGCAGAGGAGATCTCGGCAGCGAGGATCTCGAGAGAATGGAGCGTTGAATCAGTAAGCATATGCATGTGATCAGTTCCTGCAAGCAGCACACCATAGACAGGGAAGACCGGACAATGGATGCATCCGAACATTTTCTCTTTTCCCTGAATGGACTGCCGGCTTCTGCAGAGCGTTCCGTCTATCAGCCAGCATCGCTCGTCTACATTGCCAAAGGCCGGGCAAGTCTGGCTATAACAGAGGTTGACCTCCCGACACTTCTTTCTCTGATGCGATATGATTGGGATGACCATGAGGTGGGGATATTCTTCGGCAAAGCCCATCTTCACCGCATTTACCAGAACAGGCCTTGCTTCCAGGATCAGCCGGGAAAGGGGTTGATCGTTTGCAAGCGAGATGCCGGCAGGGCAGAGAGACCCTTCGGAGCCTTTCTTGAATACCTGGGACAGAAGCCCGGTTTCCCTGTCAACAAGACATACCGAGGCATACCCAAAGCCTAACTTGTCGATTATTGCCTCAAGAAAAAGGTCTATGCTCGGCGCAAGAGGCCGGTCGCCCCTGAATACCTCAACCGAGAGATTTGCCACGACTTCCAGTTCCGTTGTCCGCTGCTGCACAGCCCTCTCCAGGGTGAGGTGGGAGGTCTCGATGCTTTCTGCCATCTGGTTGAAGGTTGCAGCAAGCCTGCCGAACTCATCGTTATTGTCAGGCAGCAAGACCCTGTGCTGGTAATCTCCGGCGCTTATCTTTTCAGCGCCTGCGTTCAAGGCGGTAAGCGGCAGGAAAATCATTCTGCGGAGAATAACGATCAGCAGGCCGCTGCTGAGGGCGGCTATCACGATCGTGAAGTATATCATGTTCTTCAGGAGATCCCTTGTGACCGAAACCATCTTTTTCATCGACATGTCAACCATCAGTACGCCGAGCATCTTCTTGTCTGCTGCGTGGCACTGCTGACATGCCTTTTCATTCAGCAGCGGTGTGAAGAAGATCAGCTGTTCGCCGTCCCGCATAGTGGTCTCCTGGGGGGCAGAAAACATATCAGCCGGGACCCTGTATGCGGTTTCGCCTGCATATAACGTCCCGTCTTCTCTGAATAAAGCAACCTGAACCTCGCCCGGTATAACATGGTTGATCACCAGTTTCCTGATGACAGCCGGCTTCTTCTCAACGAGCATGAGCTCTCTGACCTCTCTTGTTATGTCGTTTGCCAGCAGGGCGGACCTGTCCCTGTCATAAGAGAGCAGGGTGGAGGTCTCTTTCCTGTCGATAAGATACGTGAGGATGCTGCAAGACAGGACTATGCCTGCCACCAGCAGAACGACCATGCGCTTGCCGAGTCTTGATGTTGTGATCTTACTCTCCCCTGGCCGGTTTCCCCCGGCTCTATTTATTAAGTTCCTGTTCAGCGCTGCCGTCTTATGCGGCTTCAGAGGTTGAACAAGAATAAGCAGACATCTCTCTTCCTATTAAACAAATTTATGATATATGAATTGTGTAATGAAATCAAATCGGTATTATCACCGGGAGCTGATATTGCTTCTGCCCGTTTAAAGCGCAAGCATTTACAAAACGCCCTGTTTTATGATATAAAATCTATTCATTTGGGGAGTCGTCCAAGGGCAAGACGGCAGATTCTGGATCTGCTTATAGGGGTTCGAATCCTCTCTCCCCAGCCATAATGGTCCCATCGTCTAGCGGTCTAGGACGTGGCCCTCTCAAGGCTAAAACACGGGTTCGATTCCCGTTGGGACCGCCAATCTTTTCAAGGGGTTATACGGTTTCTGCATACTGTGCTCGCCGGACCGTGATAAAAACGCGGTCTTCAGTTTATTCTCTCTCTGATGCTCCAATATTTCCAATAAGGGATCGCCTCAATCGCAAGGCTATCCTTTTCGAATTTTGTCTCAGTATCAAGAGTGACAAGCAGCGCCTTCTTGAGCTTGTTCCTCTCAAGGAATTTAAAGAGCGTCTTCACATCATCCGTTCTTATCTTTTCCTTGATCTTTATCTCTACAGGCAACACGATTTTGTCATGTGCATGGATAATGTCAATCTCCTCTTTCTGCGGGGTCTTCAAGAAGAACTTCGCATCAAGGCTGTTGACAAAAAATTGCTCCAGGACCGCCGGCAACTCGGCCTGTGGATTTAGAGCTAAGGTGAAGGCCGTATTGCAGGGATAAAGCCTTTTTACCTTCTTCTCGCTGGTAAGGAGGTTTTTCGAATAGTTATAAAGCTTCTGCAGGAACAGGGCATATTCAAGGTATGAGATGTAATTCGCAATCGTCCGCTGGTCAATGTTGAGGTCATTGCTCAGGTTTTTGTAATCAAGATAAAAACCCGGCCGTGAAGCAGTGATAGTCAGCAGCTTCATAAGGAGGTCAGGCAGATCGAGCTTAAAGGTCTGCGGGATATCCACAAAGATGACCCGCTCAAGAAGACTCTCTTTGAGATACTTCCTGAGCATTGGCTCCTCCATATCAAGGGCCTCGATAAACCCCCCGGTCTTCAGGAATACTGCCATATGCCTCTTCAGGTCCTTCTCGAAGATCTTCTCCCTCTGCTTGTCTATCCCCGCCTCTTTGAAATCAAGGTACTCCTCAAAGTCCAGCGGCTTGATCATAAAATCAAAGAATCTTCCTGCCAGGCTTTCCCTTGTGCCCTGCCACATGGTTATCTGTGCGGAGCCGGTCAGAAATATTTTTAATTTCGGGTTTGCATCATAGAGGAGTTTCACCTTTGAAGGCCAGCCCTCAAGTTTCTGTATCTCATCGAGGAAGATATAGACTTTCTTCTTTGATATATCCTCCTGCAGCACCTCCGCCTCATACTGTTTGATGATATCTTCCAGGTCATATCTCATCTCGTCGAACGAAAAATAGAGAATATGGTAAGGGTTCGTATTCTTGCCGATGAGTTCATCCATGATCTGGTACATGAGGGTTGTCTTTCCAACCCTTCTTAGCCCAGTGAACAGCACGATCTGGCGCTTGTCTATATAATGGACAATCTCTTTAAATATCTTTCTTTTCCGTCCGGTAAACTCAGGGGAGACCTTTCCTGTCTTCCACCAGGGGTTAAAGCTCTGTAAATCCATATACTCTCCGATGTTATTGAAATTTAATTTCAATAACATTATATTGCTACTGATAGATAATAGCAAGTGCGATTTGCTGCCAAAATGAAGCGGTCCAGGACCACTAATCTTTGCTCTTGCAACTGCTCATGACAATATTCTGATGATCAACCTCGTGGCTGCGAAGTGGAGGGCGGGTGCAGCAGACACTCCTTAGCGGATCTTTATCAACTCATCTTTTGCCATTTCAACATCCTTGAGAATCTTTGAAAGCAGGCCCGGGCCGATAGTTTCACCTGAGTGGACCGGCACGACTGTTGCCCTGCCGTTAGGATGCTGCATGAACACATGGCTGCCCTTCTATCTGATCGAGAGAAAGCCTTTCTTCTTCAATAGGGCGACTAGCTGCTTTCCGGTAAGAGAGGGGTATTGGGTCATACCGCGACTTTCTGAACTCCGACAAGATGGGTCCTTGGCGATTTTCTGCCATACACTTCAAGGCAGAGTTGAATCGCTTCTTTTGTCCTTTCCAGAAGCTGGTCAAGAGACTTTGCCTGTGTATGACAGCCTGTCAATTCAGGAACTTCTGCAATAAAAAAGCCCTGCTCGTCCTGTTCGATGATTACAGTAAATTCTTTTTTCACCATCCACCTCCTTTTCCTGAATTATAACCGAGATAGGGTAACTCAGGCTATCTTTACTTCGAGTCTCCTGCCGAGGGCATGGGCGACCTTCTCCAGGGTGGACAGCTTGATATCCTCTGCATGGTTCTCAATCCGTGAGATAGCGGTCTTCTTGGTCTTCAGTCTGTGGGCAAGTTCTTCCTGTGTCAGTCCTGCCGTCTCACGGGCCTCTTTGAGCACCACGCCAATCTTGAACTGTTCGTACCCCGCGTCATAACCCTCGGCGAATGCCTTGTCCCTCTTCTTCCTGTCATGGACATACTTTTTCAGATCACTCATCTCTTTGTCCTCCTTCGCAAATAGTCTTTTCTGTAAGTCTCGGCCCGTTCAATCTCTCGCTGAGGGGTCTTCTGCGTCTTCTTGATCAATCCGTGGGTCAGCACAACAACGGAATTGCCGTCAAAGAAGCAGAATATCCGATATGCATTCGAGCCAAGCTGTATCCTGCACTCCCATATTTCCTCAGTACTGACGAGCTTCTTGAAATATGTCGAGGGCACGACATTGAGGTCCTCAACCAGGCTCAGCACCCATGCAACTTTCTGCGCCGTCTTGCTGGACAGCGAATCGAGAAACTCCTGCACCGGGCATTTCCCGTCAACCGTTCTATAAAATGTTATGGTCTTACCCACTAAGTTATGTTAACTCCTGTGTTAACCTTTGTCAAGAAACAGCCAGAGACTGACCGTGAAGAAAACGTGAAATAAATGTGTCAAAACCCATAGAAATCTGTGGTATGATATCAAAACAAAAAAGCGGCTCAAACCCATGACTGGCAAGGGTTTTACGGGTATTTTCAAGCACTTGCACAGTTCCGTTAAATGTCACTCTCAAGGCTAAAACACGGGTTCGATTCCCGTTGGGACCGCCAATCTTTTCAAAAGATAAGGCCTCTGCACATCTTCCTTTATTTTTTGCTGCAATATAAATCGTCATAGAATCATACCTTGATATGCAGCATTGGCAGGCCCAATCTCTGTCGTTTGTTCTCTCCCTTTAGCAACTCGCTTGTGCGTTTCGGGGTGTCGCCACGCTCTCCTTCATGCCGTGCCTGCTGTTTTGTCGGCAGACTTGCGCCATGAAACACGGTATATTTGCCGTATCTGTCGGACAGCTCATCAATAGCGCTGTATACCCTGCTCATCTTCTCTATCTTTGCCTGATCGTCAAAAAGCGTGTAATGGATATCTGTTTCATGCATCAGTCCGGCAAGCACAACCCCTGTCTGACGATAGAGATGGTGCGGACGATAAAGCTGTTGCGCTCCGTCTCTCAGAGATTCAAAGAGGTCAGCAGGATATGCTGAAGGCCGGGTCAGCTTCAGTTCGATCCCGGTATCCCTGAAATCCTGTGTCCTGAGAAAGACAACGAGGCGTGTTGCTGCAAGGTTGTGACGCCTGGCCTTTATGCAGGCATTTTCGAGGTTCTTCGAGAGTTGGGCAAAGATGAAAGCCTCGTCATGGGATGGAGGGGTGAAGGTCTTTGTTTTGCTGATCGACTGATAGCTGTTTTTGGATTCTGCACTGACCGGATAAATGCTCCTACCGTTCAGCTCTTGCCAGATCTCATGGTATGGCTTCGAAAGATGCTTTTTTATGAACTCCTCATCTCTCTTTGCAAGATCGAGCGCGGTAACAATGCCGAACTTTCTGAGAAAGGCCGCAGTATTCGGTCCGATACCCCAGACCTTTTCTGCAGGGAGCCTGCCCAGATACAGGTGGATATCCCTGCCCGGTATTATGGTCAGGCCATGGGGTTTATTATACTTTGATCCTATCTTGGCCAGGACCTTTGAGAGGCTTACGCCGACAGAGACGGTGATCCCCAGCTCCCTTTCGACCGTCTCCTGCATCTTTTGAGCGATCGACCCATATGAGCCGTGGAAATTTCTCCTGAGGCCTGTCAGGTCAACAAAGGCCTCGTCTATGGAATACTCCTCAACATCAGGAGAGAAGCGCCTGAGTATCTCGAACATCCTGACCGAGAAGAGACTGTAGGTCTCATAATCTGAAGGCAGGATGACTGCATCAGGGCAGAGTTTTTTTACGTCACGAAGCGGCACGCCGCGCGAAACTCCCCGCGCCTTTGCCTCATAGCTGGCAGCTGAAACAATACCCCGCTCCTTGCCGGTGATCACAGGCCTTCCTTTGAGCTCCGGATGGATCGCCTGTTCACATGACGTAAAGAAGGCATCTGCATCGAGGTGAAGGATGGCCTGAGGCCAGGAACGGATAGTTAAGGGTTGTGTGGTCATGCCCGGTGCTCCCGTACAATAATGCTAACGGTATTTTCTGACTACTGCGGTTACAACGCCAGCGATCTTGAGCTCTTTCTTCGGCCTGATAGGTTTGTACAGGGGATTGGCAGGGATTAGGGTGACGCCTTCCCCTCTCTTTTTGAGATATTTCATGGTCCATTCTCCGTCAACCTCTGCAATGACAATATCCCCGCTCTTGGGGTCCTGCCCTTTGTCAATGATCACCATATCACCGGGGAGTATGCCTGCCCCGGACATGGAATCCCCTGAGACCTTGAGCATGAAGGTGGCTGATGGGTTCTGTATGAGCAGATCATCAAGGGAGAGGGTGTCTGCAAGCTCTTCTTCTGCAGGGCTCGGGAATCCAGCCTCTACCGTGCCGAGCATCCGTAACGGCAGGGCAAGGGAGCCCGGGATGAGCCTGCCTTTTTCATCTTTTGACAAGACATTGTTCTGCTGGAGCCTGCTGACAAGCTTATGTACGGCGTTCTTGGAGCGCAGCCCTATGAGCTCACCGATCTCCGCAAAGCTCGGCATCCTGCCCTTCTGATGATAAAAATGAGCAATGCTTTTTGCCCTCGAAAGGGTCTTTTCCTCTGACGCCTGCTTTGTCATGGTCCATTATAGAGTGAACGTTCGTTCACTGTCAAGGGTCTTTCTCTTGTGATATCCTGAGGCAGGATGAACAGATAACCATGATCAATGAAAAAGCGATAAAAGCCTATGTTCTGAAGGAATTCAGGGATATTATCAATGTCGGGATCAGGAAGCTCGGTTCAGGGGTTCAGGGCTCGGGTTTTCTGGTAGAGATGCAGACAAAAGAGGGTCTTAGATCATATGTGGTGAAGTCGCTTCTTGCCGAGGGCTTCGGCCATGACTATCCCTCTGACAGGGCAGCGGTCTTTCTTCAGGACCTCGATGAATATGCCAATCTGCCGAACCATGTGAAGGCCATGGATGTACTTGCAGAGATGGAAGACGGGACTGTGAAGCCGGTCGGCGGCGGAATAGAATATTATCTGATGATGGAGACGGTCGAAGGCAGGGACTATTTCAATGACCTCGCCGAGTTTACAGGCAAGGAGCGCCTTGAGGAGAGGGACATTGCAAAGATCAGGGCAATGGCATCCTATCTCGGCAGGATACATGCAGTGAAGAATGGATCAAAGACCCTGTACTGGCGGAAGCTCCGTGATACGGTCGGCCATGGCGAATGCCTCATGGGCGTCTTTGACATTTACCCTGACGGGACCCTGCCTTATGAAGAGATGGCAGAAATCGTAAAAAGATCGGTTGACTGGACGTATAAGCTGAAGCCGCGATATAAAAGACTCTCTCAGATACATGGAGACTTTCATCCGGGCAATATATGGTTTAAAGAGGCGAAGGGCGAGCAGCCGGAATTCGTGTTGCTCGACCGGAGCCGAGGCCCCTGGGGAGAGCCTGCTGATGACCTGACAGCCATGGCGATCAACTACATCTTCTTTTCGATCAGGAATCACGGCGATTTAAGAGGAGCGTATCTCGAAGGACTGAAGCTCTTCATTGATGACTATGTCCGGTTCTCCGGCGATGCAGAGATCCTTGAAGTGACCGCACCTTTCTTTGCCTTCCGCTGCGCAGTTGTTGCCAATCCTGTCTTTTATCCTGACCTGTCCGCAGAGGCGAGGAGAAAGATATTTAATTTCGCGAGGGCTGTTCTGTCAGCAGAACGATTTGAAGTGGAGAAGGTGAATGATTATCTGGTCGGTTAAAACTTCTTCTGGTTCGGCATTCTGATGTAATTTTCCCAGACCGAGAAGAGTTCAGCCGTTGCCTTGAGGTCCCCTGCACAGTACCGTGCAATATCCATATGTTTTCCTGCCTTGAAAAGGTCCTTCACCTCATATCCTGTGATGCCTTCTGCCTTTGGGCTCCTGATGTCAAAGGCCCTGCACCACATGTCAAGGCTGAACTTCCTGCGTGATGCGCCAAAAAAGGTGAGCTGGTCAAAAAGGTCTATGTGTGCGTCGCCATACCGGTTCGGCATCAGGTCGCGGAGCGGTTTAATCTTATGCACTGCCGAGCGTATCATGATGAAGGGACAGTCAAACCCTCTGCCGTTAAAGGTGACGAACTGGTTATAGTTCTTTATGGTCTCCCAGAACCGCTGGATGATCTCCTGTTCGGTGCCGTTTTCATAGGTTATGCCTTCTTCTTCAAACGGCAGAAGCGGGGCAGCATGGTTCTGAAAGAAGACCGCCCCTCTGCATTTATCAGGATCGTACATGCCGATAGCAACGATCTCTGCAGTAAGGGGGTAGAACGAGAGGCTCTCTTTTACGTCTTTTTTCTCTTCCTCGGTCTCTGCCCACTTGAGCAGGTAATCCTGTACAGCAGGCTCCAGGGAATCAAAATCCCTTCCAGCGGTTTCTATATCGAAAATTATGCGTGCCATTTCAAACCAGTAATGCGTAATGTGTGATTAGTGATGAGTGCCCGAAAGAGATCTGCCTGTCCTTACTCATTACCCATAACCCTTTACCCATTACTGCCGTTATGATGCCTTAGGCAGTTCCTTGAAGACGTTCCAGGTCTTGAGGATGTCCACGGCCCTCTGAAGCTGGATATCGTCCTTCTCATCCACTTCAATTGGTGCGGTCTCCTTTTCCTCTCCTTTTGGATCTGCCTGTTCATTCTTCAGGTGGCGTTCAAGGTCTTTTTCCCTGAGCACGGGATGCTCTTTTGTGCCGTTCTTCGCCTCGAGCTTCACGATGATGTCCGGAGTGATGCCGGTCCCCTGGATGGACTTGCCTTTTGGTGTGTAGTATTTTGCCGTTGTCAGCCGGAGACCTGAGCCGTCGGAGAGCGGTATTACGGTCTGGACAGAACCCTTGCCGAAGGTCACGGTGCCGAGGGTCACGGCCCTGTTCCAGTCCTTGAGCGCGCCTGCAACGATCTCGGATGCGCTTGCGCTTCCCTGGTTTATGAGCACTACCATGGGGAGCTTGAAGTGGTCGTCATTATTTGTATAGAGCTCGGATTTTTCACCGCTTCTTGTTTTCGTATACACAACAAGCTTTCCCTTTTCCAGAAACTGACTTGCCACGTCAATAGAGCTGTTGAGCAGACCCCCTGGATCGTTCCTGAGATCAAGGACAAGAGATGTTATTTTTTCCTCGTTCAGTCTCTTCAGCGCAGCGGCAAGGTCATTTGAGGTCTGCTCCTGGAACTGATTGATCTTTATATATCCGATGCTGCCTTCGAGGACCTTTGATTTTACGCTCTTGACCTTGATGATCTCGCGTGTCAGGGTGAAGTCCTTACTATCTTTCCAGCCTTCTCTCATGATACTGATGACAACGGTTGTCTTGGGCGTACCCCTCATTTTTGAGACTGCATCATGCAGGGTCATGTCGCGCGTGGTGACGTTGTTGATCTTGACGATCTTGTCCCCTGCCTTTATGCCTGCCCTGAATGCAGGCGTGTCTTCAATGGGAGCAATGACCGTCAGCATGCTCTCTTTCATGCCGATCTGGATGCCGATGCCGCCGAATTCGCCCTTTGTTTCAACCTGCATATCCTTATATCCTTCTGCGGTCATGAAACTCGAGTGCGGGTCAAGTGAACTGAGCATGCCCCTGATCGCCCCATACACAAGGTCTTTTGACTTCACGTCCTCCACATAATGTTTCTTTACCATCGAAAGGACCTCGGTAAAGGTCTTGAGCTCCTCATATCCCTCGCCTTCAGCGCTCACTGCAGTGACAGACAGCCTGCCAAGGACTATGCCTGTGGTTGCCACTGCCAGGACAAGGAAGAATACAAGAAATGTCTGCTTCTTTATCTTAAACATGCTGATACGACCTCCTGATTTATCTCTTCTTCTTTTTCAGCCATTGGGCCGGGTCAAGCGGTTTACCTTTGTACCTGATCTCAAAGTATATTCCCTGAGCGTTGAGGACGCCTGATGTCCCGACCTTTCCTATTACCTGGTTCTCTTTTATTATATCCCCAACCTTTGAAAAAATCTCGGCAAGGTTGCCGTAGAGCGTGTGATACCCGCTGCCGTGGTTGATGATAACGAGCTGGCCGAACCCTTTGAACCATTCGGCGAAGATCACTTTGCCCCCGTACACTGCCCGCGCATCTCCGGGAGAGTCTGTCTGGATATGGATGCCGTTTCTGAAGACCGGCGTATCAAACTGCGGGTCCTTGTGGGAGCCGTAGGGGATCGCTATTCTCCCGTCTGCAGGCCAGAGGAGTTTTCCCTTGAGCTGGGTAAAGCCTTTTCCTTCATAATCGCCTGTTTTTGTCGATTCCCTGATGATCTCGAGCAATCTGCGCGATGCCTCTCTCAGTTCAGCGATCATCTTCTGACGCGTTGCCTTTTCTGTTCTGACAGAGTGGAGAATGTTCTCTTTTTCCCTTTTCTTTTCTGCGAGCTCCGCTTCTTTTGACCTGACCCTGTCCTGCCGGGTCTGGAACTCCAGCCTGAGGCCTTCGAGTTTCTGCTGTTCCGTATCCAGCTTCAGGAGGTTCTCACGGTATGCTTTCTGGATCTTCTGTTCATGGAGGGTGATATGCTCAAGGTACTTCCAGGTCCTCATGAGCTGCGCCATGTCTTCGGCGCTCAGCACCTGCGTCAGGACATCTCCACCGTAACCGAGGCGGTTCATGGAGCGGAGCTTTCTTCTGATCCAGTTCTTCTGCCGCTCAAGGCTGCGTTTTATCTTCTCCATCTCGACGGCAATGCTGCTGATGGCGGCCTCTGTCTGCTTCAGATTGGAGCGGTACTTCCTGAGGTCTGTTTCTGCGGTGTTCAGCTTTTTGCTCACGGCATCAAGCTCGTTCAGCACTGAGGCCTCACGCTCCTGGGCAGCGCTCAGTTTCTTTTTTTCTTCGTCGATCTTCTCCTGGATCTTCTTATACTCCAGCTCAGACGGGGCAGCAACGGAGATCGAAGGACAGATGAGCGCAAGGATAAGGAGAGCGGCAAGGATCATCAGTATTTGAGCCTTCCCAGTGCGATCGCTGCCCCAAAAATGCCGAGCAGCATGCCGATCACGGGAAGGAAAAGAAATACGCCGGAAGGGAAGAGAACTGTCTTGAAAAGCGGCACCGAGATGATGAGCCTGAGAAACAGAAAATGATGAAGAAGAAATACGGCGGCAAGGCTTGAGACCCCAGCGGTTATGCCGATAGCAGCACCTTCGATAATGAAGGGGGCCCGGATGAAGCCTTTTGTTGCGCCGAGGAGCTTGAAGGTCTCGATCTCATCGGTCCTGCGATAAAAGAGGATCTTCACGGTGCTGTAGCAGACGAATACAATGCCGGTGCTGAGGATGATGGCAAGGACAAGGCCGGTTATCTTCACGCCGGCTTTGATGTTCTGCAGGACCGTGAGGAATTTTTCGCCGTAATCGACCTCTGAGATGCCTTTGATCCTTTTCGTCTCGTCCGCAAGCTGTTTGACCGAATCTGTGCCCATTGCATCCTTTTTCAGCTTTACGTCGAGAGAGTCGGGCAGCGGATTATCCTCAAGTCCTTCCAATACATACTGGGAATTCTTGAGCGTGCTTTTTAACTCTTTGAACGCTTCGTCCCGGGAAATGAACTTGACCGAGGAGACCGCCCGCTTGGCCCTGACCGCACTGATCACCTGATCGATCTTCTCCTGAGTGAGATTGCTGTCGAGGTACGCGACCAGAGAAAATTTCTCAGGCAGGTTCCGCGTGGCTATTTCGATATTGTAAAAGACGAAAAAGCTGATGCTGATGATGAAGAGCCCGGCAAAGATCGTGAGCATGGAGAGCAGGTTGATCCACTTATCTTTTTTCAGGCTTTGCAGAGCAAGTTTGAATGCATAGGATGTCGGCATCAGCATACCCCCTGGCTTACCAGCGTCCCGGCCTCAAGCCGAAGCACCCGTTTGCCCGAGTTCATATAGAGTTCCCGGTTGTGTGTTGCGATCAGGATGGTCGTGCCCTTCGCATGAATATCCTTGAATGTCTTCAGTACGTCTTCAGCCGTATCAGGGTCGAGGTTGCCGGTCGGTTCATCTGCGAGCAGGACGGTCGGTTCTGCGACGATCGCACGGGCGATCACGATCCTCTGCTGCTCTCCCCCGGAAAGTCTCCTGGGATAACTGTCAGCTTTGTGCCGGAGATTGACGGTCTTGAGCGCTTCATAGACCCGCATCTTGATCTCCCGTTCACCAATGCCGCGGATCCTGAGCGCAAGCGCAATGTTCTCGAAAATGTTCCTGTTATCGAGGAGCCTGAAGTCCTGGAACACCACGCCGATATTGCGGCGCACAAAGGGGATGCTTGACTCCCGGAGAGATCCTGTTTCCCATCCGGCGATCGTGATGTTGCCCTGGTCAGGCATCTCTGCAAGGTACACCAGCTTGAGCATGGTCGTTTTGCCCGATCCGCTTGGCCCGGTCAGAAATACCATCTCTCCCTTTTCGATCGAGCAGGTCACCTCCCGCAAAGCAGTCTGAAGCTCATACTCCTTGGTGACGTTCTCAAAATGTATCATTGGGTCTGACTGTTCCATCTAGTTATCTTCTTCTTTCATGATGTAGTCGAGGAGGATATCATCGAGGCTTTTGGTTATCTGTTTTTTGTCAATCTCCGGCTCAGAAGGCTTTTCTTTCTCAGGTGCTGCAGATCGTGTCTGAGCGGGTTCGACAGGTTTTTCTTCTGCAGGCGGCGCAGGACTTGTCTGAACGGGTGCTGCCGGGACTGAAGGGTGAGGGTGAAGAGCTGTTGCTTCTGCGGTTGGCCCAGGCGCCGGCTGGGAAGCGGCAACATCCTGGGTATGTTTGCCGGCGATCAATTCCTTGATCATTGCCTTGTGCTGTTCCTTCATCATTTCCTGCACGGTTTCTTTATAGTCAGGGGATGATGCTATTTCTGCGTAGCTTACTTTCTTTCTGGAAAGAATGGTCCCCTTGTTATAAAGCAGGGTGATAATGTGCGGGTTCTTGAGACCGCTGTCCTCGGTCTGAACGTGATACACGATTCCTTTATACGATATGTTGGTGTTATAGCCGACGAGCATATTGACTATTATAATAGAAACAGGGGCTTCGGGCATATTATTTAGCATAGGGCCCAAGTAGGGGAGAAAACAGTCATCACCTTTTGCTCTTTCCTCTGACATTTCCGGCCTGACAAATATCCCATACGATCGTTCTCTGCGATATGCCATTCCCCTCATTGCAAAACAGGAAAATATTACAGTATCCTTAATTCCATGGGAATGGCCTCTTCTTCCACGCTTATTGTCATCCTGATCCTGATGCTGCTGACGCCTGCCTGCAAGCAGAAAGTGAAACTGCCTGAAACAGCAGCTGATCTGCAGACAGCGGATGATAAGCCTGCATACGGCGATGCGATCATCGAGGGGGTTATCGGCGAACCATCGAACCTTATCCCCATGCTTGCCAGCGACAGCGCCTCGCACAATGTCGCTGGCCTTATCTTCAATGGACTGGTCAAGTATGATACTGACCTGAGCGTTATTGGGGACCTTGCAGAATCATGGGACATCTCAAAGGACGGTCTGATCATCACGTTTCACCTCAGAAAGGGCGTTAAATGGACTGACGGCGTGGAGTTCACTGCCGGGGATGTGATGTTCGGGTACAAGACGATCATTGATGAGAAGACCCCCTCAGCCTATAAAGAGGATTTTCTTCAGGTGAAGAAGGCAGAGGTGTTAGATAACTATACCTTCAGGGTCACGTATGAAAAGCCCTTTGCGCCTGCGCTCACCAGCTGGACGAGCCTTGTGATCCTGCCGAAGCATCTGCTTGAAGGCAAGGACATCACCAAGAGCGATCTGGTCAGAAATCCTGTTGGTCTCGGGCCGTATAAACTTGCCAAGTGGGTATCAGGCCAGGAACTGATCCTCGAATCGAACAGGGACTATTTTGAAGGACGCCCCTACATTGACCGGTACATCTATAAGGTGATACCAGATTCTGCCACTATGTTTCTGGTTCTCAAGACCGGAGAGGTGGATACCATGGGACTGACGCCGATCCAGTATACCAAGCAGACAGACAATGCCTTTTTCAAAAACAGCTTTCGGAAATACCGGTATCCGGCATTCAGCTATACGCACCTTGCCTTCAACCAGAAGCATCCCTGGTTCAGGGACAAAAGGGTGAGACAGGCCATGTCCTATGCCATAGACAAAAACGAGATCGTTGATGTCGTGCTCTTCGGCCTCGGGACGCCTGCGACCGGCCCGTATGTGCCGAACACCTGGCCGTACAATCCGAACGTGAGGAAATACGACTTTAACCCTGAAAAGGCAATAGAACTTCTGAAAGAGGCAGGCTGGCAGGACAGGGACGGAGACGGCATCCTCGACAAGGACGGCAGACCGTTCAGCTTCACGATCCTGACGAACGCCGGCAATAACCTGCGCAAGAACACGGCAACGATCATCCAGTCCCGGCTTGAGAAGATCGGCGTAAAGGTCGAGATCAGGACAGTTGAATGGTCAACCTTTGTGAACCAGTTCATAGACAAGAAGCGGTTCGAGGCTGTACTCCTCGGCTGGTCGATCGGTCTCGACGCGGATCAGTACGATATCTGGCATTCTTCCAAGACAAAGGAGAAGGAGCTGAACTTCATCAGCTACAACAATCCTGAGGTTGATCAGCTGCTCGAAAAGGGGAGGCGGACATTTGCTCTAGAGGAGAGGAAAAAGGCCTATTTCAGGATCCAGGAGATCCTTGCTGATGAGGTGCCGTACATCTTTCTCTATGTCCCTGATGCCACGCCGATCGTGCATGCAAGGATAAAGAACATCAAGCCGACTGCCATAGGCATCAGCTATAATATGCCTAAATGGTACGTGCCGAAGCCCTTGCAGCGGCATACCATGGTGCAATAATGCTCAAGTATCTTGCAAAGCGCTTTCTCGAGATGATACCGACCCTGTTCGGCATCACGCTCATTTCGTTCTTTATCATTCACCTTGCACCTGGCAAGCCGACTGATGCGCTCTCAGAGATGAACCCGAAGATGACGCCCGAGGCGCGGGAGCGGCTCGAAAAGCTGTATAATCTCGACAAGCCGGTGATCGTCCAGTATGGCATGTGGCTAAAAAGGATCGTGAAGCTCGATTTCGGCGAATCCTTTTCGATGGACAGGCGGCCGGTGATGCAGAAGATCTGGGATACCAAGCAGCCCCTGCTTGAGCGGAGGCTTTTCATAACTTTCATGCTGAACCTGATCGCCATGATCATTATTCTTGCGATTGCCATACCGATCGGCATTTCCTCTGCTACACACCAAAACACGCTCTACGACAAGATCACGACCACAACGGTCTTTCTCGGTTTTGCGATGCCTTCATTCTGGCTCGCCCTTCTGTTGATGATGCTCTTTGGCGTGTACCTTGACTGGCTGCCGATATCAGGGCTCAAATCAATGAGTTATGATTCTCTCTCTGTCGGAGGCAAGGTCCTGGACAGGCTGAAGCACCTTGTTCTGCCGATGTTTGTCGCGGCATTTGGCGGGCTCGCTGCAGATTCACGGTATATGCGTTCCAGCATGCTTGAAGTGGTCCGTCAGGACTACGTGACCGTAGCGAGGGCAAAAGGTCTGCCTGAGAAGACGGTCATATACCGCCATGCCTTCAGGAATGCGCTGCTTCCACTTATCACCCTTGTCGGTCTTTCGGTGCCGGGACTGATCGGAGGCAGTGTGATCTTCGAAAATATATTCGGCATTCCGGGCATGGGTCAGCTCTTTTTTAACGGTGTTATGACAAGGGACTATTCCCTGATCATGGCGATCCTCACGATCGGCGCGTTCCTTACGCTTATCGGGAACCTGCTTGCGGATATCGGGTATATGTTCGCTGATCCGAGAATAAGGACAGGGAGATGACTTTTTTTAGTAACCATAAAATCTCCCCTAACCCCTCTTTGTCAACCAACAGTAGGTGCCTTAAGCAAGAGGGCATTCAGAACATCCCACTTTGGAAAAGGGGGAATGAGGGGGATTTTTCAAGTAATACAACTTCTTCGCACGTTAGCGCATATGGACCTCAGGGGAGGGATTAAGGAAGCAATGGGTACAGCTTCATTAGGCAATATATTCTGGGGACGGTTTAGCCAGAACAGGCTTGCAGTTGCAGGCGCTGTCATTGTGCTCTGTCTTGTCGTTGCAGCAGTCTTTGCCCCGTTTGTTGCCCCGTATAAGCCGAATGATATTGACCGGAAGCATATTCTAATGCCGCCTGATATTCATCATCCGCTCGGGACCGACGACCTCGGCAGGGATGTGCTGAGCAGGATGATATGGGGTGCGCGCATCTCCCTTGCGGTGGGATTTGTGGCAGTAGGTATTGCGTCTGTTATCGGCATTTTCTTCGGAGCGATCGCAGGGTACTATGGCGGATGGACAGAACGGATCATCATGCGCTTCATAGACATCATGCTGACGATCCCGACTTTCTTTCTTATTCTTGCGGTTATTGCCTTTGTGGAGCCGAGCATCTGGAACATCATGATCGTGATCGGGCTCACCGGATGGATGGGTGTTGCGCGGCTGGTGCGCGCAGAGTTCCTTTCTGTAAAGGAACGGGATTATATTGTTGCCGCCCGAGCGCTTGGCGCCAGCGATCTCAGCATCATATTCAGGCATATCATGATCAACAGCATGGCACCGGTGCTGGTATCAGCAGTGCTCGGCATTGCAGGCGCCGTGCTTGTGGAATCAGCGCTCAGCTTCCTGGGAATTGGCGTGCAGCCGCCAACGCCGAGCTGGGGCAACATCCTCACCCTCGGCAAGGACAATATCGAGATTGCCTGGTGGCTTTCGGTCTTCCCCGGCCTTGCCATCCTTATAACCGTTGTCGGGTACAACCTCCTTGGCGAAGGCATCAGGGACTCGATCGATCCCAGACTGTGGGAGAGCGAGAGGAAATAGATAATGCAGTTTCGCTGAATGAAATAAAGGACTGCGCTCTTGCTTTTTTCCGCGAGGGGAAGGCGAGAAGGCAAATCAGATCGTATTCAGGACCGTGCAAGGGGGGCAAAGATGCCAGAAAAATCATTAGCTGTTTTTGAAGGGGAACAAATCCGCCGTCATTACGACGAGGAGACCGAAACATGGTATTTTTCGGTAGTGGACATTATACAGGTGCTGATTCAGCAACCTGATTACAAGACTGCCCGAAAATACTGGAACAAGCTGAAAGAGAGGCTCAAGAAAGAAGGAAGTGAGTCGGTGACAAATTGTCACCAACTGAAAATGGAAGCAGCCGACGGCAAAAAATATCTTACTGATGCTGCTAATCCTGGAACACTGCTCCGCTTGATACAGTCCGTTCCGAGCCCTAAAGCAGAGCCGATCAAGCTCTGGCTGGCCAAAGTGGGTTATGAACGCTTGCAGGATATGAGTGATCCGGCACGCTCGCTTGACCGGGCGCGTGAATATTGGCAGCAGCATGGCAGAAGCGAAAAGTGGATTCAGCAGCGGATGATGGGGCAGGAGACGCGTAATAAGCTGACCGACTACTGGCAAGGACACGAGATAACAAAGGAAGAGGAGTATGCTATCCTGACCAATATAATCCACCAGGAATGGTCGGGGGTATCGGTAAAAAAGCACAAGGCCTTAAAGGGACTGAAGACGCAGAACCTCAGAGACCATATGAGCGAAGCAGAACTGATCTTTACGGCGCTTGCCGAACTTTCAACCCGGCAAATTGCTGAAAGTGTGAGCGCAACCGGCATGGATGAAAATAAAGAAGCAGGTGAAAAGGGCGGTGGTATTGCTAGGAAGGCAAGGCGTGAACTGGAAGCAAAAACAGGGAGGAAGGTAGTTACCGGAGAAAACTTCCTGCCGCCGGGCTCAATAAAGTCATTGCTGAAACAAAAAAAGAAAGGTCGTAAATGAAACGTAAATTTGATAGCGGCCTTGCATTCCGGTTTAAGGCTACACAAAGAGTTTTCAATCTGGGATTTTATGAAACTGGCTTCGGAAGCAGACAGGTCTATTTGTGGTACAGAGCTCTATTCGACAATATAAGGCAAATTTGATTGCTATGCCGTTTTCGCTGAATGAAATAAAGGACCGGGCTCTCGCTTTTTCCCGCGAATGGGAAGGCGAGAAGGCCGAACGCGCTGAGGCCCAGACCTTCTGGAATGATTATATTATCTAACCGCTTCTGACTTCCCGACTATAAGATCAACGCTTAGGCCGCTGTTTGAGCTCTCAAAAAATTTATCAATGTCGTCAATTGCTTCATAAGATAGGTATCTCACTTCCTTATCCATGCCAAGTTTTTTAAAGGAAGGTCGCTTTAACTGGTCAAACACGCGGTTCTTTTTAGCAGTTGGGGCCACTATAAAAAGAGGATAATTTATATTTGGCGCTATAATCTTCAAATCCGCAAAACGGAGAAGCCCAGAATATATTGCCGTAGAATGTTCAACTTCAAATGCTGCATCAATTCGAAATTCCTCTTTCCATACAACATCGATATTTTCAACATATCTTGCTGGCATATCTATACCTGAAGAAAATGTAGGCTCAAAATCACTGAAATCAAATTCACGTTGTATTTTCGGTTGATCATTACGCGGGATCCATACTTTTGCGCCAGTTTTTAGTCCCAAATGAACAAGCTTCCACTGTATCCTTACATGATCTGACAGTTCCTTCTCCTTAAGAATTTCCTCTACGTCTTCTGGCTGGAGCTCTACGACGATATCTTCTTTTACTTGTAATTGCTCTTCTGTATTTCTGACTTCGTATTGTTGCCCCTGCTTGATGCGCAAAAGTATGGAATAGAGATCGTCATACTTGCCATAAAACTCTTCGAGCTTGTCATGGGCGATACCGGTAAAGCCCTGTGGGCGATAATTTCTCCGATAGCCAAACAGGGAATTTATAGTTGTAAAAGGAAGATCTATCTCGATTGGATTTGCAATAAAATAAATCAGGCTCCAAACTGTGGTCGTATCACCTGCCAAATTTTTCCATAGTTCTCTTGATAAGTCAGAGTTTACTGCCGTTGCTGCTATCTTGCCCAATAGTTTTATCGTGTCACCTTCTATTATGAGAATGTCATCTCCTGGTGACATATTTTCAAAACGCCCACGATTGATTTTGGTATCTCGCGAACCCCAAACTGTGACTGGCCTGTCCGTAAAGATGTTTCTCAGGATGTTTTGTATGTTGCGATCTAAGTATTGAAAAAGACGGTTTCGCGGCACTTTGTTCTTTATGGTGTCCTGGTAATGTACCATTTGTTCATAGTTGCCTGGTGCCATATAAGCTATGAAAATATTTCTCATATCAACACGCCATAGTTTGCTGTAGATTAGAGTTCATCGTATTTCCTCGCTGTATTCGTGGCCTTTTCTGACGGATACTTTTTCTCGTTGACCGCAATCTTTTCCATCATGATGTCACTGATATTCAGCTTATACTTTCTGGCAAGCAAGAAGGCGAAGATGAGAACATCAGCCAGTTCTTCTTTCAGTTTTCCGACGTTGACGTCTTCGGCAGTTTTCCAGAGAAAAAGCTCATTGAGTTCGGCAGCCTCGATAGACAAAGCCAGTGCCAAGTCCTTAGAGTTGTGAAATTGCTCCCAATTGCGCTCATCTCTGAACTTGATCAGAAGGTCAGTTATTTCTTCTATTTCGGTTTTATCTTTTTTCATACAGTTTCTTAGCTTCCTCATATTCCTTCTTGAACGCTAACCCTGTATCCAGAAACGGGTCTATTACCTGAAAGGCTGCGTACATATACGCGAGGAGCTGAAGCCCGGAGAACTCTTTGCCGGGGATGCTTATTAAGGAGTATTTCTTATCATGATTAGCCGGGTCGATCCCCTGCCTGCCTAACATAGCTATCTCAAGGCCAACCTTCTGTATCTCCGGCAGTTCCTTGTCCTGAAAATATTGCAGTGCGCCGAGGCAATACATGGTGATTGCCATTTGACCGGCGGGCTCTTGTTGAATGCCTGAAAATCCCCCCTCGCCCCCCTTTGCTAAAGTGGGGTAGGCGGGTTCGGCGAATTCGATATCAACAACACTCTCGGCACTCGTTGCAGGCCTGCTCCGGTATTCACTCTCTTCAATAAGGCTGAAATAAGCGGCTACTTTAAGTTCTTTTGCCCATTTCCGGATCAGCTCGTGCGCCTCAACAGCTTTAGCGTTCTTCTGATACTTCAGATAATCGGTATAGAACTCCTTTGCTGTTTTCATCTGAGGAGCAGTTGCCTTGAACAGAGGGCTCATGTCATAGCCGAATAGATCCCTGAACTGAAAGGCATGGGTAAGACTTAATATAATATTGGCGTTTCTGATCTTCGCAGGGGTGTGCTCAAGTATCTGCCTGTTTGTTGCCGCATCGATATATTCCTTGAGCAAAGACAGAAGCGAAAGAAACTGAAAAGGCCGCAAGTTTGGGGATGTCTTATTAAGAAAGTCCTCGATGAAAAGATCGATCGGTGTGTTATAGGTCTGGCTGTTGCTTCCGCTAAATAGGGCGTCGATATAGTCAGCGATGACCTTGTCGCCAAGACCGTCCCTGTTAAGCCGCTGAAGCGTCGGTTCATTGTCTCTGATGAACTGCTCTTTCTGTGCCTTGGTTGCGACAAAGAGATAATTAGCGTTTACTTTGCGGCACTGCACGGCTAAATCAAGATGGACAAGCTCGTGCATCATCAGATGGGCTACGGCCAATCTGTCTTTCTTGAATCTTATGATATGGTTATCCCGATTATAATTCTCCGCCATTTCCATTTTCGCAGGTGTCGGGATGGTATCATCTTCAATAACATCAATGACCTTTCCTGATTCGATGGCCAGCCTTTGGGAATACTGATTAAACATCTCCGCCGGATCAATTTGTTGAACTGCTTTTGAACTTACTTGCCGTGCCATCTCTACAGCATTGTTGTGCACGGGGTGACCTGCTTTAGATTTCTTCAGCGCCTGTATGGCGAAGTCGAAGGCCTTGAGATGGTCGCCCTTCGCATCATGTATCATGCTCAGGGCATAGAGGGTATTTGGATAGCTACTGTTTATAGCCAGTGCCGCTTCAAAATACCGCTCCGCATCCTCTACCCGGTTTAACTGAATGAGATTGGCGCCTATGTTATTCATGGCGATGTGATCATCAGGCTTTACTACAAGGGCATGTTCATAATAGGACATCGCGGTTGTGATGTCGTTTTTTGACCGGGCGAAGATATTGCCCATCATGGTCAAGGCGTGTGTGTTTTTCGGGTCCCAGCGCAGGGCGTCGATCAGACAGTTTATGGCTTCTTCCTGGCTGCCTTCGTCAGAGTATATCTGGCCTAATATCCTGTGATATTCCGAGACAGTGGGGTTCTTCTTGATAAGTTTTTCGAGGATCGGTTTTGCTTTGTTAAACTTGCCTGTTTCGCAATATTTGACAACAGTGTCAAAGTCGGATTTCTGGCTGGTAATTGCGGTTGTGTCGATCTCTACGGTGATCAGGTCATCTTGAATCTCGACTTTCGGTTTGAAGGGCCCGAAGGTATAGTAGCTGGCAATCTCTTCTTTTAAGAGGGAGAGGTCTTTATCTTCCTTCCTTCCTTCCTTAGCGGCAGGGAAAAGGTTGAAGAGAAAATCATCAATTTTATGTATGATAATCATAAGTTATAGACCTCTTGGGGTGATGCCGCAATTATACCACAGGCAATATTGAACTAAGAGTAAAAGCTTTGCATCAGATGCCGAGCGTGTGGCCTTCCTCTTTGAACTGTACCACCAATACACCAGCCTGCTGCCGGGACCGGAGAAGAAGAAACCGGGAAAACGCTGAAGGAATTGATCTGCATGGGGAGATAAAGGCTTCATTTTGATATAATGAACCAGGAGGTGGCTCATGAATGAACTGATTTTTATAGTCGAAGAAGACATTGATGGAGGCTACAGTGCCAATGCCCTTGGACTGTCAATATTCACTCAGGGAGATACTATCGCTGAACTGAAGGCTAACATCAAGGATGCATTAAGCTGTCACTTTGATAATGAGGGTGATATTCCTAAGGTCATAAGACTTCATCAGGTAAAAGAAGAAGTTTTCTCCTATGCCTAAAATACCCAGAGACTTATCTGGCAAAGAGCTGGCCACTCTACTTGATCAATATGGCTACAAGATTACGAGGCAGACAGGCAGCCATATCAGGTTGACGACTAATACTGGCGATAAAGAACACCACATTACAATTCCGAACCATACCCCGCTAAAAGTAGGGACGATGAATACAATCATCAGGGATATTGCGGGACATTTGAAGATAGATAGACAGTTGTTTGTTCAGGAACTTTTTAAAAATTCCTGAGGCCTTCAAAAATGCATGACTGACTGTCATAATCCTTAACATATGCCCCTATTCCTTAAAGAGGCCGCTAATGCAACGCCTGATCCTGACAGGGCGCTTAAGAACCTTTCATCGTTTCTTGAGGAGAACCCTGAACGGGGCGGCGAGCTTCAGGAACATATCAGAAGCATCTCCCTTCTTTTCAGCCACAGTCAGTTCCTTGCAAACTACAGCAATACCCATCCCGAAGACCTTTTTGCCGCGATCAGCACGATTGAGAATGCCCCTGAACGGGAAGCTGTCGCTATTGCCCTGAAGCGGGAGTTTGATGCTATTAGTGAAGCCCCTCAGAGGACTACGCTGCCTCTTTACATGAACGCTGTACGCAGGTTCAGGCTGAAAGAGATCCTGAAGATAACGCTCAGGGACATTCTGAAAAAGGCTGATCTCGTGGATATCATGTTCGAGATGAGCTGTCTTGCGGATGTGATCACCGAAGGTTCTCTCAATATCATCAGGCAGTATGTCAGCAGCATCTACGGATCCCCTGA
Organism: Nitrospirota bacterium; assembly: GCA_016214855.1. Classification (NCBI taxonomy): domain Bacteria; kingdom Pseudomonadati; phylum Nitrospirota; species Nitrospirota bacterium. Next base: position 28,005 of record JACRMT010000002.1, read on the forward strand.
AGACGAGAAATTCTCGGTGATCGCACTGGGGAAGCTCGGCGCAGAAGAGCTGAACTTCAGTTCTGATGTTGATTTCATGTATGTGTACAACACCGAGATCGGCGAGACGTCAGGCGTGTTGAACAGTCAGGGCACGCGTACGAACAGGATATCGAACCATGAATATTACTGCAAGATCGGCGAGGAGCTTTCCAAATTCCTTTCCCAGAACACTGAGGCAGGGTTCGTGTACAGGGTCGATCTGAGACTGAGGCCTGAGGGTCAGCGCGGAGCAATAGCCCTTACGCTGAGAGGATATGAGATGTATTACGAATCCTGGGGAAGGGCATGGGAACGGGCAATGCTCCTGCGTGCGCGTCCTGTGGCTGGGGACAAGGGGCTCGGAAGGGATTTCATGGAGATGATCAGACCCTTTGTCTTCAGAAAGTATCTCGACTTCAGTGCCATTGACGAGATCAGCAAACTCAAAACGCGCATCGATGCTACATTCAAAAAGACTGATATCAAGAGAGGGTATGGAGGCATCAGGGAGATAGAGTTCTTCAGCCAGGCGCTTCAGCTTATCTATGCAGGACGGGAACCTCTGCTCAAAGAACGGAATGTGCTGAAGATACTGCACCGCCTCTTTCAGAAAGGGCTCATCGGGATGGACGACTATGGTATCCTTTCTGACAATTACCGGTATCTGAGGACCCTTGAGCACAGGCTGCAGCAGGTGAATGACCTGCAGACCCATACCCTGCCGGCCGGTGATGCGGAACTGCAGGTATTCAGCAGGAAGATGGGCCATGCATCAAAGAGCGTGTTTATTGATGATCTTGAGGAGAGAAGAACGCAGGTGCGCACCATCTATGATTCGCTCTTTGGGGCCAGGAAAGAAGAATCTTCAACAGGCCATACGCTCTTTGACGAAGAGTTCTCTGACACTGAACTGAAGGAGTTCCTGTCAGAGGCAGGATTGAGAGATGTTGATAAGGCCCTGCGAAATATCCGGTCGATCAGGGACAGTACCTTCAACTTCCAGACCCTGAGGGGCAGAAGACTTCTCTCTGATATCCTCCCCATGTTCGTTGACAGCGGTCTCAGGTCCGGCAATCCTGATATTGCGCTGAACCATATTCAGGCATTCGCTGAACTCCTCAGCACAAACGAGTCTTATCTTGAAGTATTCAGCAAGAACAGGACGCTCATCGATCTTATTGTCTATGTATTTTCCCAAAGCGACTATCTGTCGAAGATGCTCATGGCCCGGCCCCAGCATCTCGAGATGATAGGCTGGCAGGAGACCCTGCGCAAGAGTCTTGGCGCGCTTCGCTCCGAGATAAGAGAGGCCATGTCAGAAGGCGGATCAATAGGCGATGCTGTGCGGCTGGTGAAGCAGATGGAAGAGATCAGGATAGGACTGCTTTTTCTCCAGAAGAGGACCGATGTGATCAAGGTGACCAAAGGACTGAGCAGGACTGCAGAGGCGGTTCTCTCCTCATCGTTCGAGCAGAGCGGCGAGGCGCAGAAGGGAATGGCGATCATGAGTTTCGGCAAGTTAGGCGGCAGGGAGATCGCCTTTGGATCTGATCTCGACCTTATATTCGTGTCCCAGGGGGATGTTCAGTTCGAGCAGACCAAGGCTGCTGAAAAACTGCTCAGGATGCTTATCTCATACACCCGTGACGGCATTGCATACAGCGTGGACACGCGACTGCGGCCTGAAGGTTCAAAGGGCCCGCTGGTCTCATCAGTTGAGGCATTCAGAAGATATTATGCAGAGTCTGCAGCCTTCTGGGAGTTTCAGGCGCTGCTCAAGGCCAGACCTGCTGCCGGAGATATGAAGACAGGTTGTGCATTCATGCAGATGGCGCATGAAACACTTGCTGCTCATGGCTCGAAGGTAACTGCATCCGATATCAGGCAGATGCGCGAGAGGATCATGCGCGAGCGCGCCAAAGAGTCTGAGGGATACGATATCAAGCTCGGCCCCGGCGGCATTGAAGAGATCGAGTTCATGGTCCAGTTCCTGCAGTTGAAGAACTGCGCAAGGCATAGGACGCTCCTTGTGCAGAATACGCTTGCAGCGATACGCAGGCTTGCAGTTGCGGGTGTCATTGCGCAGGCAGAGGCGAAGATGTTAACGGATATATATATCTTTTTCCGCACGATAGAATGCCTCCTGAGATTACGGGGCGAGGCTGTTCTTCAGAAGGATGAAGAAAGCCTCAAAAGCGCTTCGGAGTTCATGGGATGCAAGGATAGCGCCGAGTTATCAGAGCATATCGAGAGCAGAAGAAAAGCCGTAAGAGGAGGCTTTGACCGTCATCTGCCTCTTTAAAAAATCTTCCTCTATGGTATAAACTTCTCTGTATATAAAACCTCAAACCTATCAGGAGGGTTTCATGACATCGATAAAGCGTATAGGGATCATCACCAGCGGCGGCGACTGCGGCGGCCTGAATGCGGTAATTAAAGGGGTGGCCAGAGAGGCATATGCCCTGGGAATCGAGTCTGTTGTCATTCCAAACGGTTACGCGGGGCTCTACAACCTCATTGAGCTCCCGGAGGTGGTTTTTCTCAATGCTGAGCGCGTCAGCCGCATCGAGGCGTCTCTTGCCGGGTCCGAGGCGGGCCATTCACGGGTGAAGATCAGCAAGATAAAGGACGAAAAGAAATATGACCGCATCAAGGAAGGCCTCAAAAAATTCGGCATTGACGCACTCGTAATCAGCGGCGGTGATGATACAGGAAGCGTTGTTGTTGACCTCTCTTCACAAGGCATACCCTGTATCCATGTTCCAAAGACCATGGACCTTGATCTGCAGCCGTACAGTGTTGGCGGAGATTCGTCAATAAACAGGATCGCGACATTCACCAGGGACCTCAAGACAACCGGATTAAGCCATAACCGGGTGATGGTTGTCGAAGTCTTCGGCAGATATGTCGGCCATACTGCATTCCGGGGCGGCATTGGAGCAGAGGCTGACTGTATCCTGATCCCTGAGATCCCGGTTGATTTTGATGTGGTATATGAGCATATGAAGATGACTTATTTCGGCAGGGTCATGCGGAGCGATGTTAAGGCCGGCACCTATATCATGGTCGTGGCTGAAGGCCTGAAAATAGCCAATGGTGAAATGCTCTATGATGAATCGGCCGGCGTTGACGCCTTCGGCCACAAGAAGCTTGCCGGTGCAGGCAAGTTCGTGAGGCAGCAGCTCGAAAAACGGCTCAAGTCAGATCCTGAGGTCATCGAGTTTATGAAAAAGAGCGGCATGTATGCGCCGGGTGTGTATGAGATCCCTGAGGTGAGGGAAGTAACTCCCGGACATCTGGTACGCTGCGGCGGTTCGTCAGCATACGACGTTGTCTTTGGGTACAAGACCGGAGCAGCTGCAGTGTTGCTGCTGATCTCAGGCAAGGCAGGCGTGACCGTGGCTAATGTTGACGGCAGCCAGATCTACTTTAAGGAGACCTCTGAAGCGATCAAACGCAGAGAGGTCGATCTTACCGAGATAGGTCTCTATGAGAGCCTTGGCACCTGCTTCGGCAGAAAGCCTGAAAAATATAACTACTCCTTCACAGAAGTGAAGGACAAGATCATACGGCATCTGTAGCATCAGCTTACACGCTTACAAGCTGGCAAGCTTGTAAGCGTGTTGGCTTGTCTGCCTGTCATCTGTGATACTATGTAAGCAATGGCAGGTATCGGCGAAAAGATAGACGATTTTCTCTTACGCAGGCTCTGGAAAAAAGATCTGTCTTTGGCCGGCAAAGCCACATCTCTTGAGATCAAGGCATGCCGGCTCATCTATGTCATCATAAAAGGTTTTTCAGTCTCCCTCACCCAAAAGCTTGGAGTGCCCTCTGAATTCGTCCGCGAGGTCTTGTCAATCCTCGTGGGGAAAGGACTTCTTGTGCCGACGCATACTGAGCCGCCTGCGTACCTTCCCGGAAAAGATCCGGAAATGATAACCCTGAATGAAATAATCGCCTCTGTCAGGATCTCAGGAGAGGATGCGCATAGTGACTCCGGATCACTGGCGTCAATGCCTGAGGTCGACGGCATTATGAAGCATATCGAACAGGCCATCGCCCTCTCGCTGGACAAACAGACCCTTAAGGAGCTTACGACAAGGAGATAGAACAGATGGTTGCTGCGAACGCGATGCAGACAGTGCACGAAGCGATCGAAGCGCATGGCGGTATGGATTATTGGAACAGTCTCGAAGCGCTTGACGTCGAAATTTCAGCAGGCGGATTCCTGTTCACGGCAAAGCGACGGCCTGTTCTGAAACGAGTGCGCATGCGGGCACTCACGACTGAGCCAAGATTCACCTTCTTTGATTTCCCGAAGTCCGGCCTGATTGGTGAACTCATCGGGAATGACGAGGTCCGCATCCTTGACAGCAACGGAAAGATCGTCGCGCAGAGAAAGGACCCGCGTCCGGCGTTTCGCGGTATCCGCAGGCAGTTTTTCTGGGACGATCTCGATTTCATTTACTTCGCAGGCTATGCCACCTGGAACTATCTGACAGCTCCCTTCATGCTTGCGCGCAAGGGCTTTCTCATCGAGACACTTGAACCACTGCAGGGAGCCCTTGGGCAATTTACCCGATTGCAGGTGACCTTTCCCCCTGATATACCAACTCACTCCCGCGAGCAGGTCTTTTATTTTGACGACCAGCGCCTGCTCCGACGTCTTGATTATACGGCAGAGGTTGTCGGCGGTTGGGCTCACGCGGCTCACCTGTGCGATGACTACCGGACATTTGACCGGCTCAAGGCACCGACCCGCCGCCGGGTCCTGCCGCTTTTTTTCGGATATAAGCCGCTGCCCGGCCCGACACTGGTTGCACTGGAGCTGCATATGATCAGGCCGGTTCCGAATAACCCCTTCTGATGAATCAATAAAGTAGTCGGATAACCTTGCAGGATGTACAATGAAGCTATGCCACTAAAGATGCGGAAAACCTGCAAGATCTTTTCAGCCTTTCTGGGCTCCTTGCTTATTCTGATCATAATGCTTGCCTATTCCCAATACCTGACGCTCAAGAAGACTCTCATCTCGAGAATATCCGCCAGGGCAACAGTTCTCATCGGACAGAAAGTCGAGATCAACGACATCTTCCTTGATCCTGCTGCAGGGATAACCATTGCCGGTATTACTGTCAGGAATCCGGACGGCTTTATTCAGGGAGATCTTCTGAAGATCAAAAAGATCCGCCTGGATATGAGATACAAGGAACTTTTCAAAGGTCGGTTCTCCTTTCGAAACATAGATGTGGTCTCACCAGAACTTTCCCTGATGACTGCTGAGGGCAAGCTGAATATAGCTGAAGCATTCGGGGCATTTTTCTTAAAAAAAGGAACTGCAGAATATCTGATCGACGGCCTCACGATCAGGAATGCCGGCTTCAGTTTTAATAATGAACCTCTCTATCGCATAAGAGATATGGATCTGTCAATGAATGGTCTCTCATCAGCTCAAGGCACGAAAATATCCTTTAAAGCTTTTCTGGCCTATTGGGAAAGCAACAAAATGACTGTTGAAGGATGGGCGTATCTCAACGATAAAGCACAAAAGTTCAGTATCTCAGCAAGATCCGACGATATCAATTTTTCAATGTTCAGGGAGCATGCTGCGAAATTCGGCATGGGTCTTGAGAAGAGCAGGGCCAACATATCGTTTCAGGCAGAGGGAGATGCTGATCAGGGCATTATGATCAGGACCGAGGCCCGGGTGAAAAGCACAGGCATGTCCATCTTCAGGAAGAACTCCATGCATTCGCTTTCCCTCACGACCGAGGCCTTCCTGGACATAAAAAAAGAGGCGCTGACGGTCGGCAAGGCCCTTTTCAGCGCTGGAGATTCGTCAACTATACAGGCAACAGGCTCGATACAGGGAATCTTCAGCAGACCATCGTATGCAGCTGAGATCAGAGTCAACAGGCTCGATCTTTCGTCATTCGATATTATGAAAGGCCTGAAAGCGGGCGGCATTATTACGTCTGACCTGATACGGGTGAAAGGAACTCTTTTTTCTGTTCTTCCAGAGGTCACAGGGATGATGACTGTCAGCAATGGGGCATTGAGCCTGGACAAGGCGGAAATTCAGGGGATGAATGGGAAAATTACATTCACATCCGGAAAAGACCTTTCTGCCACGGTGAAGGCATCAGCCAGGATCTTCAAGGCAGGTGATGCAGTGTTCAAACAGCCTGTTGAGATGGACCTTGCTGCAGAAGGAAAAGGAAAGCCGGAAAGGATCATACTCAAATCAGAACTCAATCTTTCAGGGATCGATATGGTCATAAACGGCAAGAATTTCAGGATTGCCAAATTCACTGGTGCATATGACGGCACGGTCCAGGGCAAGGTCATATCCGGAAAGGCCTCCCTGCAAGCCGCGGATCTGGCCTATGACGGATATCAGGCAAAGAACCTCGGGTCAGATCTTGCCGTGGACTATGATCGCAGCAAGTTGACAATAAAGAACATAAAGGCAGCCAGCGACCTTTTCAGCGCGGCAGGAGAGATGATGACCGTAACACTGCCCCAGGGCAGGGGAAAGATCATGATGGAAGCAAAGAATTTCAGCGCCTCATATCCTGCAAAGAAGGCAGTATTGAGAGGGTTTGACTGCAATGGCTCTCTGTCTGGAGGTGGGAGCAGCCTTTCGTGTGATCTGGGTTTCACTGCACGGCAGGTATCGTTTCAGGATATTTCTTTAGGACCTGTCAGCGGCAGAGGCAGCATTGCGAACAGTGAATTTATCATTGATATTCCTTCAGCCAAACTGTTTGAGGGCTCAGCCAGAATCTTCGCAAAGGGAAAGGCAGGAGACAGCCCCTATCCAATCGCAGCAGCACTGACCGCGGAATACATCAATATTGGACAAGTATCGCAAATGGCAAAATCTTTTTTCAGTCTGCCCTATGCTGCATCAGGAAGCGCACAGGCACTGTCATTCGAAGGCACGATATCATCTTCTGAGAACGCTATTGGCAAGGCATCCATAAGAGGCAAAAACATCTCGATAACCGATGCCCAAAAGAGGGCTCTGGTTAAAGACGCGGCAGTCAGTTCGGACCTGGTCTTCCACGGCAGGGAGATGGAGATCAGGGCTGATGCCTCAGTCGCAGGCCTTGCATTATCACTGTCAGGAACCGCAGATAATATTTTTAACGATAAGCGCACTGTTCGCATGAATCTTATCATTCCGGAAACAGGGATCAGCGATATCCGCACCGCCTTTTGGGACGTTGTTCCCGACCGCCTTCTGTACGCCGGTCTGAGCGGAAGTATTGCAGCGAACCTTATCGCAACATACAGTAGCGCAGCTATAAGCGCGGATGGCGGGGTTCTGCTGAGGGGGATTGCCCTGGAAGGTGAAAACAATGAATACTCCCTTGGTCCGATCAATGGCATGGTGCCAGTCCATTTCAATTCAGCCGGCAATGAGCGTAATTCTCTGTCCATCCCATCCTTTGAGCGGACTGATTTTGAAGACCATAAGAAGGCTTATGCATCGTCAAAACAGTTCCTGGGCAATGAGATAAAGATTGGCTCTCTACGGTATGGCTTCAGACTGCTCGAAGATGTTTCTCTCTGGGTCGAGCAGAAAGGCAGTTCATTGAAGATCAACCGTTTTAGTGCTAAGATGTTCGGAGGAAAGGTCAATGGCACAGGTTTCGCAGACCTTTCTGACGGCCTCAGTTACCGGGCCGGGCTCATTACTGATGGCGTGAGCCTTACGCAGCTTTGCGAGGAGATACCACCGATCAAGGGATACATCTCCGGCAAGATTGACGGTATTGCAGCGATAAATGGCTCAGGTGCAGGCTTGGCAAATATCACCGGCAGGGCCGATTTCTGGACCTATAGCGGAGAGGGAGAAAAAACGAGGATCAGCAGGGAGTTCCTTGAAAAGATCGGCGGCCCTCAAGTAAGGGCATACCTTGGCGAAAGGCGGTTCAACAGGGGCATCATGGGTCTCTCTATTCAGAATGGCTTTTTCATCTTCAGGGAGCTTGAGATATCGAATAGGAACTTTGCAGGTATTTCTGATCTGTCAGTAAAGGTTGCTCCCCTTAACAACAGGATTGCCATAGATCATCTTATGTGGACCATTACAGAGGCAGCCCAAAGGGCAAAGAAAGAATAGCCGCAGGCGGACAAAGTTCATTCAAGGAGGATCAAGACATGAAAAAACACCTCAGATTACTGTTATTAGGATTGTCATGTATTATCGCAGCCTGTGCCGTTATCACGGTGAACATCTATTTCCCTGAAAAAGATGTCAAGGAGGCGTACAAGGTCCTTGAAAAAGAGCTTATGGGAACAGACAGGAAGATCGAGGAGAAGCAACCTGCTGGCAAACCGGAAAGTTCAATACAGTTCGAGTTTGTACGGTCTGCCTTTGCCCAGGAACCGGGCATGGCTGACAAGATAGCTGAGGCAGTAAGGAAGATGCCGGATGTTGTGAATGCCTATAAGGAGATGGGTGCACGCATCAGTGATACTGATCGGCTGCGTGACAGCGGAGGTGCCGGCGAAGGGAATAATGGCTTGCTCATGGAACGGGAAAAGGGGCTTTCACCTGCCGATAAGAAGATCATAGATGCTGAAAATGAGAACAGAAAAACCGTAATCAATGGCATGACCAGGGCCATCATAAGGATCAACCGGCAGCCAGAGACGCCTGACAATGTGAAACAGGTAATGCCGCAGGCAACCGGGCAGTTTGCTTCCATCCGCCGCGACTCTGCCAAGAAAGGCTGGTGGATCCAGGACGACAGCGGCAACTGGGGAAAGAAATAAATTAGATTGAGCGAAGCAGACAGCATTGCTTCAAAAGTCTTACAATGCGACAGGATTCCATTCATAGGGTTTATGAGGCATTCAGCTCCGCCTCATTGTTATACTGAACTATGCTGACTAAAGAGACCATACTCGCTTTTTTCAGGGGAAAGACATCCCGGCCTCTTCTCTTTAAAGACATGGCACGCCTTATGGGGCTGAGCAAACCTGAGACCAGAGCCTTAAAAAGACTGCTCAGGGATATGCTCAGACAGGGCGAGATCGTCCTGAACCGCAAAGGCCTGTACGGACCCGCAGAAGAGATGAATCTTGCAACAGGCTATTTTGCAGCCCACCGCGACGGGTATGGTTTTGTGATCTCTGAAAAACCGGGAGAGCGGGACTTTTTCATTCCGCCTAAGGGTACGCTCGGTGCCATGAAAGGCGATCGTGTCATGGTGCGGATCGAGAACTGGAAAAAGCGTGAAGCGCGGATCATGAGGATCCTTGAGCGGGCACATGCCAAGGTGCTTGGCACATTTGACATCACAAAGGCTGGGGCATTTGTAAAACCAAAAGACAGGTCCATTCCCTTTGACCTTTATGTTGCTCCGCAGGACAGGGGCATGGCAAAGAACAGGGACATGGTGATCGCAGAGATCGTCTCTTTTCCTACGGATAAAAGATCTCCGACAGCAAAGATCGTAAGGATCGTAAAAAAACCTGAGGGCCCTGCGGATGAAGTGGAACTGATCATCGATGAGTTCAGTCTGCCGAGACGGTTCCCCAAGGCGGTCAGTGATGAGGCAAAACTCCTTGCTGCCGCAGCCTCGGGCGCTCAACGAGCCGAAAAAAGAAAAGACCTCCGACACCTTCCAACGGTGACCATTGACGGTGAACGCGCAAAAGATTTTGACGATGCTGTCTCCATAGCCTTATCTGATCATGGATATAAACTCTGCGTGCATATAGCGGATGTCGGCCACTATGTGCCGTGGAATTCAGCCATTGACCTTGAAGCGCGGAAACGCGGCACCAGTGTCTATCTGCCTGACCGTGTGATACCGATGCTGCCGAAAGAACTTTCAGAAGATCTCTGCAGCCTCAAGCCAAAGGTGGACCGCAATGCCTTTACCGTCGAGATGGACTTTGACCGTTTCGGGCGGCGTCTGAGCGCACGCTTCTACCTCAGTCTCATCAACAGCGATGAACGTATGACCTACACGTCGGTCAAAAAGATACTGATCGACAAAGATGAGAACGAACGGCAGAGATACGGAAATTTGATCAAAGACTTTGAACTTATGGAAGAGCTCTGTAATATTCTCAGGACAAAGAGATTTGAACGGGGCAGCCTTGATTTTGATCTGCCTGAACCGGAGGTACTTCTTGATCTTCAGGGAAGCCCTGAGGCGATCATAAAGGCAGAACGGAATTTCGCACATATGATTATTGAGGAGTTCATGATCGCTGCCAACGAGGCGGTTGCAGAGCATATCGAGGCCCTTGGCGTTCCCTGCATGTACCGGATACATGAAGAGCCTGACCCGCTGAAACTTGAAGATGTGGTCAACGTTGTAAAACAGTTTTCAAGGACTGCCGGCAGGAAGTTCACGGTCAGGGATTTCGCGGATATCCTCAAATCAATAAAGGACACGCCCCAGGAAGAGATCATCAACTACATCGTTCTCAGGAGTCTCAAGCAGGCAAGATATTCAGTCACCAATGTCGGCCACTTCGGCCTTGCCTCAACGTCATACGCTCATTTCACCTCGCCGATCCGCCGCTATCCTGACCTTGTTGTGCACAGGATCCTTCGCGAGATCCTGGCCAAAAAGATTATTTCCGATCAGCGCAAAAAAGAACTCGATACCTTGCTCCCTGACATTGCCTTTAGTTCATCTCGCACGGAACGGGCTGCTGACGCTGCCGAATTCCAGGTGATCAAGGCTATGAGGGCCTGGTTCATGAAGGACAAGGTCGGCGACATCTTTGCGGGCAGGATCGTCGGCGTCTCGTCCTACGGCATCCGGATACGGCTGAATGAATTTTATGTCGAGGGTTTTCTTCATATCTCTTCCATGACTGATGACTTCTATCAGTACAATGAGAAGACCATGAGGCTGTACGGCAGGCATACGAATCGTTCATTCAGAATTGGCCAGGAGCTTTCCGTGCGGCTGGACAGGGTGGATCTCGAAGAGAGGGAGATCATCTTCGGGCTTGTCTGAATACGTACCCATCCTTATAATATCACCATGTCAGAAAAGACCTCACCGCTAAAAGGCATTATCCGTTCGCTCGGTCTTGTCTTTGGCGACATCGGCACAAGCCCTATATATACCGTTACGGTAGTTTTTCTCCTTTTGAAGCCTACTCCTGATAATGTCATGGGCGTCATGTCTCTGATTCTCTGGACCATGACTCTTTTGGTATCTCTTCAATATGTCATTCTTGCCATGCGTCTTAGCAGAAGGGGCGAAGGTGGCACAATCGTCTTAAAGGAGATACTGACCTCCGGACTCAGATCGAGGAGAAACATCGTTTTCATATCACTTCTTTCCTTTATCGGCATATCCCTTCTCATGGGTGATGGTGTAATAACTCCAGCAATCAGTATCCTGAGCGCTGTCGAAGGCGCAGTCCTCATCCCTGGTTTCGAGGCTCTCCCCAAGAACGTGATAGTTTTCACCTCAATGCTCATTGCCGTGGCCCTTTTTGCCGTCCAGAGCAAAGGTACCGACAAGATCGCAGGCGCCTTCGGGCCTATCACTGCAGTCTGGCTGATTGCTCTTTTTGTCTTCGGAATCATTTCCCTTGTCGAAGCCCCGCAGGTTCTGAAGGCAGCGAACCCTTATTATGGGATAAGGTTCCTTATCGAAAACAGGTGGGCCGGGTTCATAGCCCTTAGCGAGATTTTTCTCTGCGCGACCGGCGGGGAGGCGCTCTATGCTGATATGGGACATCTCGGAGCTAAACCCATTAGACAGGCTTGGGTGGTGGCCTTCATTGCCCTCGTCGTCAATTACTTCGGACAGGGCGCTTTCCTCCTGACCCACCCCGATGCAAAGAACATACTCTTCGAAATGGTCTTCCACTATGCTCGATTCCTCTATGTCCCCTTTCTCCTTCTGAGTATCGCAGCCACAATTATTGCGTCTCAGGCGATGATCAGCGGGACGTTCTCGATCGTCTATCAGGGCATTACAACACGCATTATGCCGCTCTTCAAGGTCTCCTACACTTCGATGGAAAGGAAGTCGCAGATCTATATTGGGTCGGTGAACTGGTTCTTGTTGATGGCGGTCCTATTTATCATGCTCGAGTTTGGAGAGTCAAGCAAGCTCGCCGCTGCATACGGACTTGCTGTTACCGGCACTATGGCTCTTACCGGCTTTATGATGACCTGGATATTCTTGCATCGGAAAAGCTACAATCTCGCAGCCCTTTCTATTTTCATCACCATTATCGACATCGCGTACCTTGGCGCAAACGTCACCAAGATTCCTCATGGAGGCTACTGGTCGATCATCCTCGCATCCTTCCCCCTTGTAACCATATTTCTTTATACACAAGGGCAGAAGAGACTGTACAAAATGATGGAATTCATGCCGCTCGAGGAGTTCCTGCACAAATTCAGAAGGGTTTATGCTGCATCTCCCAGGGTGAGCGGCACAGCGCTTTTTCTGATCAAGGATGCAAAGGAGATCCCTTTCTATATCATCCAGACCATGTTCTATCACGGCATCGTGTATGAGGACAATATCTTCGTATCGATCATTAAACGTGATGATCCATTCGGCGTGACCGGCTTCTTCAAGCCTGATCTTTCAGACGGTCTCAGGGTCTTTGAAGTTCAGATGGGCTATATGGAGATGGTGGATGTCGAAGAGATCCTGCGAGAGGCTGACATCGAAGAACGGTCGGTCTTCTACGGTCTTGAAGACATCATAACGAGCAACCCTGTCTGGAAGGTATTCCATTTCATCAAGAGAAATACGCCGCCCTTTATTAACTTCTACAAGCTGCCTCCCAAGAAGCTTCATGGCGTCCTGACAAAAGTTACCATGTAGATCATGAAAAAGCCTGCAAGCAAAGAGGCCTGCAAGCAGCCAAAAAAAACTCTCGACACGTTTTATCGGGAATATGACTTCAGGCAGAGGATCCTCCACGATCCGATCGAATTTCCGCACCGCTATAATAACTCAGAAGACATTGAGGTTGCCGGCTTCCTTGCCTGTTGTTTTGCATACGGCAGGATAGGGCTCTTCAAGCCTGTTGTCGAAAAGATCCTCTCGCTCATGGGAGAAAGCCCTCATGATTTTCTTCTCCATTTCAGCGTCTCCCGACAGGCAAAACGTTTTCAGGGTATACAATATCGGTTTAACAGAAACGAAGATATTGTCTGTCTTCTCTTCATGCTGCAGACAATCCTCCGCAAAGAAGGATCGCTGGAAAACATTTTTATGAAATTTTATCAGGAGACAGACGAGAACATCGGCAACGGTCTGTCAGCAATAGTGGAAAGATTTCTGTCTGTGGACACAACAAAAATTTACGGCAGAAATATTAAGCCCTCAGGTCTTGTACAATTCTTTCCCTCTCCGATGAATGGAAGCACCTGCAAGAGATTGGCTCTTTTTCTGCGCTGGATGATCCGCGACAGAGACATTGATCTCGGCATATGGGAGAACATATCGAAAAATAAACTGGTGATCCCGCTTGATACGCATATCATGAAGATATCCCGATGTCTTGGCTTTACGAAAAGGAATTCGGCAGACTGGAAGACCGCTGTTGAGATAACGGCGGCGCTGAAACAATTCGACCCGAAAGATCCCCTCAAATACGATTTCGCCCTTTGCCATCAAGGCATTTCCGGACTGTGCAGGGGGGAAAGGGACGGGTCAGTATGCTCTGGTTGCGTGTTCAGAAACTGCTGATCTCTCTGTTCTCACCCCAGTGATTTCCCATGATAAGACAGGTGACAGACAGTATACAGATCAGTAGCCAACAGGGATGCCTGATTCAAAGAGTTTTTGCACAATGCCAAGTTCGTCGAACGCCAGAAGTTCAGGGAACGAGACCATGTCAGATCGTACGATCGGCATGAAACCGCTGGTCGGGCTGAGTATGCCGACTGCAACGACAACATCACGGCCTGGCATGTGTATGTCGAAAAAACCGCTCCCGACTCTTTTATTGATTAACACATCAAGAACAGCGTTTGCATTCCAGTCATTAAATTCTATGCCGGTAATGTCGTAAAATCTGAGATTCAGCTCTCCTTCCTTGTCGGAAATATCCTTTGGAATGACCTCCCAGTCCACAAAAACAGTATTCGGATCTACTGCCAATGCAATAACCGCGTTCTCTCCATATTCTTCAGGAAGTCCTCCAAAAAAGATCTCCTCTGCTTCCTCTTCTGTTACGTTCTGCTCGGGCAGGAATATCTTCAGATTTGCCTTGGAGTTTCTTGCGGGATATCGTTCAATTTCAGGCCTCGCTTCCTGCACTGTCTCATTCTTGTTGGCTGCAGCGACTGACTTCAATGACGGCCTCACAGGAACTGCAGGTTCTTTCTTTGCGGCCATAGCCTTCTTCTCTGTCTTTTCAACGATTACAGGCTTTGCCTCAGGAACCTTGCTGACCTTGGCCTTTGGTTTGGCTTTAACTTTCGCCTTAACCTCAGCCTTGGCCTTGCTTTTAGCCTCTGCCTTTACCTTCATCGCAACCTTGGCGACAATGGTTTTTTTCTTTGGGGTCTTTTTCTCTGTCTTCACCGCTGGCTTAGGCTTTACCGCAGGAACCTTGCTGACCTTGGCCTTTGGTTTGGCTTTAACTTTCGCCTTAACCTCAGCCTTAGCCTTGGCCTTGGCCTTGCTTTTAGCCTCTGCCTTTACCTTCATCGCAACCTTGGCGACAATGGTTTTTTTCTTTGAGGTCTTTTTCTCTGCCTTTACCGCAGGCTTAGGCTTTACCGCAGGAACCTTGCTGACCTTGGCCTTTGGTTTGGCTTTAACTTTCGCCTTAACCTCAGCCTTGGCCTTAGCCTTGGATTTTACAGCAACCTTTACGGTTTTTGTTCCGTCTGATGTCTTGGAGGATTTTTTCTTTGGATCTTTGGTTTTCATGAGGATACCTTGTTGGAGCTATTCTATCAAATTTAAGTGACAATTAAACAAAATTTTTCGGAGTTGCATTTAAAATGATACCAAGGCGGCCAGCCGGAAGTAGGTGCATTAAGCAGACGAAGCCAACGCAGTTAGCGTTTGAATGCGACTCCGTATTAATGGGCTTCAGCCCAGTTGTGCCCATTCCCAATATCCACTTTCAGGGGAACTGAGAGCGCTATAACTCCCTCCATGCCTTCCCGAACAATGCGCTCCACCACCTCTAATTCTGACTCGGGAAGTTCAAACAGGAGTTCGTCATGCACCTGCAGAATCATCCGTGCCCGTAAAGATTCCGCTCTCAGCCTTTCCCGGATGGAGATCATGGCCAGTTTGATAATATCTGCAGCAGTGCCCTGAATAGGCGAATTTACTGCCAGTCTCTCTCCTAATTGACGAATATTCCTGTTCTGGTTCTTTAGCTCAGGGACAGGCCGTTTCCTGCCGAAAAGCGTCGTGACGTAACCTTTTTCCGTGGTCTCTGCAATCAACTGTTCTATATACTGTTTTACTCCCGGATGGCGGTCAAAATACTGTTTGATGAACTGCTCGGCCTCATTCCTGCCGATGTTCAGCGTCTCCGAAAGGCCGAAAGATGATATGCCGTAGATCACACCGAAGTTGACCGTCTTCGCCGTCCTTCTCATTTCCTGCGATACGGACTCAAGGGGAACACCAAAGATCTCGGCCGCTGTCCTTGTATGGATATCAATATTATCCCTGAAGGCCGCTATGAGCCCGGTATCATTGCTCAAATGTGCCAGGATCCTTAGTTCGACCTGTGAATAGTCAGCGGAAAGAAGCAGATTCCCCTGCTCTGCGACAAATGCAGCTCTTATCCTTTTCCCCCAATCGCCTTTTACCGGGATATTCTGGAGGTTCGGATCGCTGCTGCTCAGTCTTCCCGTTGCAGTTACCGTCTGGTTGAACGATGTATGCACCCTTCCGGTCCGAACGTTCACAAGGCCGGGCAATACATCAATGTAAGTGGTCTTCAGTTTTGTGAGGCTCCGGTAGTGAAGAACTTCCTTGGGAAGTTCATGGGCCTCTGCAAGCTCTTCGAGCACATCCACACCTGTCGAAAACCCTGTTTTTGTCCTCCTGCTGGGGCTCAGGCCAAGTCTGGTGAAGAGGATGGCGCTCAACTGTTTTGGAGAGTCGATATTGAACTCTTCGCCGGCAAGAAAATAGATCCTTTTTTCGATCGCAGCTATGTCAGTGGCAAGCTCCTTTGACATCTCCTCCAGAAGGCCTTCCCGGATCTTTATCCCGGCAGTTTCCATATCAACGAGTACCCTGATGAGCGGCATCTCAATAGTGGAATAAACCGATTCAAGCCCGCTCTCTTTCAGTTTTTCAAAGAGCAGATCTTTAAGTTCAAAGGCAAGAGCAGCATCTTCAGCCGCATACGGCGCAGCCTCATCAATCGGGACCTCGGCAAAGCTCGGTCTCTTTTTCAGAACTTCCATGAAGGATTTTTTCCTTTTTGAAAGATACTCAAAGGAGACCTCATCAAGACTGTGTCCTGCCTTGTTCGGGTTAAGGAGATACGCTGCGATCATGGTATCCATTACCGGTCCGTCAACGCTCACGCCTTCCCTGGCAAGCATCAGCATGTCATATTTCAGGTTATGGCCTATTTTGGTTATATCCGGGTCCCCAAAAAAAGGACTGAGGACCTTAAACACCGCTTCTTTACTCAGCTGCATGTTCCCCGGCATAAGGGATTGCGTATGACCCACCGGCACATAATAGGCCTTGTTGCTGTCAATGCAGAGAGACAGGCCGACAAGCCTGTCAATAAGGGGGTTCTTCCCTGTTGCCTCAGTATCAAAGGCCAGCCCGCACTTTATTGACGCTGCTATTTCACGAAGCGTATCAGCTGAGAATACCTGTTCGTAATGTCTGTTAGAAGCTGCAGGAGCGGCAGCCTGGGAAGGGAGGAGTTTCATCAGGCTGGTAAATTCGAACTCTTTGAAGAACGAAAGCAGGGCAAGCCAGTCAGGTTCAAGAAGAGCGAACTCAGCAACATCGAAATCTATCGGCACCGCTGTGTCTATCGTCGCGAGTTTTTGACTCATAAGCATGATCTCCTGACTCCCGGTTATCATGGCCCTGAGCTTTTCCCTCGGTATGCGCCCGGGATGTTCAAGGAGCTCCTTTATGCTGGCAAAAGAGGCGAGGAGTTCCTTTGCGGTCTTCTCACCGATCCCCTTGACGCCGGGGATATTGTCAGACGCATCTCCTGTAAGCGCCATGTACTCGGTAACCCTTTCGGGTCCTACACCGAACCTCTCTAAGACATACGCCCTGTCAAGCATCCTGTCTTTCATCGGATCGTAGACCTTGACCCTTTCATCAACAAGCTGGAGCATATCCTTGTCCGCGGTAACAATATAAACATTCGACCCTTCGGATGCCGCCCTTTTTGCTATGGTCCCGATAATATCGTCAGCCTCATATCCCGGCATCTCGAATACCTTGATATGGAGGGCGGATATCACTTTTCTGATATGCGGCAACTGTACTACAAGATCAGCAGGTATCTCCTTCCTGTTTGCCTTGTACTGCCCGAACATCATCTGCCGCTCGGTCATTGCCGGAGAATCAAAAGAGACGACCAGTCCTTCGGGCTTCTTGTCCCTGATGATCTTCAGGAGCATGTTCGTAAAGCCGAGGATCGCATTGGTAGGAAAGCCTTTGGAGTTTGTCAGAGACTTTATTGCGTAGTAAGCCCGGTACACATAGGAGTTCCCATCGATAATGTAGAGGTCCATGGAGGAGATTCTATCATTTTATTGTGCATTAGAACAGGTATTGTATGATGGAAAACAATGTTGTGGTATGCTACTAATATATCCAATGAAGAAACTCAGACTTTATGTTGACACGTCAGTTATCGGCGGTCTCTTTGACACAGAAGACGCAAAAAGGGTGCGTACGGTTGAGACGCTTCTCCTCGCCATCAGAAACAGCGTTTATGAAGGTTTTATTTCGAGGCTTACCATCG
Organism: Nitrospirota bacterium; assembly: GCA_016214855.1. NCBI lineage: Bacteria > Pseudomonadati > Nitrospirota > Nitrospirota bacterium. The sequence goes on from JACRMT010000002.1 coordinate 45,975, forward strand.
CTGAAGTATTAGCGGCCCCTGCGAAGATATATGAACCACTGCAAGCTCGCATTGCTGAGACAGGTTTTCAGATTCTTGAAGAAACAGCCGAAAGCACCAGTCTTGCCGAAGCCTATTTGTCGGCAGATGCAATACCGCAACGATATCGGGATGACGCAAGGCATGTTGCCATCGCTGTTGCTCATGACCTTGACTATATCGTTTCGTGGAACTATAAGCACATGGTCAATATTTCAGTCAGAAGGCTTGTCAACAGTACGAATATACGGATGGGTTATAACCCTATAGAAATAATCTCGCCGGAGGAGGTGACCGGAGATGGAGAAGTGGCAATATAAGTCCCTTGAGTGGATACATAAGGTCAGAGAAGAGAACTACGAAAAGACAAAGGACCTTTCCCCTGCTGAATTAATCGAGCAGACTCGGAAGGCTACAGACGCGGCTATCAAGGCGATGGGCCTTAAGGTTATTCGTTCAAAGGAACACGCACCGATGCATTAAGGCAACTGATATTTCAGAAAATATCGAACGGCAGCACCAGGTTAAACCCGCCGTAGATTCTATCTTTTGTTAGCCCGCCGTTTTCGTAAGGATACCCGAGGCGTTTTTGGAAATTGAGCTCAGGGATCAGCTCCAGATGTCCGAGTTGCAAGAGGGTCGAAAGCATCAGTCTGGCAAAGCTGATCTTTTCAGGCCGGTAGCCGTAGATTCCGTCATGCACGGCAAGTGAGAGATCAATTTCAATTCGCTCGCAATGACCAGAAGTAGGTCCCTTAAGGACAACACCGCATACGAACTTTTTACAAAGCCGTCAAATTGACTAAAGATACGTTCTTATTTTAGAGTAATGAAACACCATCGGAGGCAACATTGGCCACTATCATTGAAGACATCAGCAGCACGAAAAAAAGGCTTAAAATCGAGATCCCGGCCGACATTCTCGAAAGAGAATATGCCGGTTCTTTAGATAATGTCCGGCAGCGGGCGCGCATCCCGGGGTTCAGACCCGGCAAGGCACCCATGAGCATGATCGAAAAGAGATTCGGCGATGAGATAAAGAGTGAACTCATTGAAAAACTTATTCCGACCTATTATGCAGAGGCAGTAAAAGAGGCGGATCTTGCTCCGGTTGCCATGCCGAAGATCGAGACGAACCTTGACCTCAAGAGAAATGAGCCTCTGGTATTTTCGCTCACCGTGGAAGTTCGGCCGAAGATCGGAAACATAACATACAGCGGCATAAAAGTGGCCGGCATTGCAGCGTCTGTTGACGATAAAGAAGTGGATGATACGCTCAAGGGTCTGCAGAACGACAGGGCCATGTTCGAGGTAATTGACCGTGAGATCAGGGAAGACGACCTTCTCATTGTCGACTATGTAAAGCTTGATCCTTCCGGTGAAAAAGAGATTGTTGCGCAAAAGGATCAGGTTATGAACCTTGGCAACAGGCTTACGCCGCGCGGTATTCTGGACAACCTGATCGGCAAAAAGAAAGGTGACATGGTTGAAATCACCTTACCCAAGGTCGTAGAAAAGGAACTGAAAGAGGATTCTGACAAAGGCGACAAGCTGCGCATAACGATCAAGGAGGTCAAGGAAAAGAGACTTCCTGAGATCGATGATGAGTTTGCAAAGGATTTTGGCAATGAGTCCCTTGATGCCCTCAAAGTGAAGATCAAGGAAGGGATCTTAACTGCGAAACAGGAAAACGGGAAGAAGCTGCAAAAGGCCAAAATTATCGATACCCTGATCGAAGGCCATGCTTTTGATGTGCCGGAATCTCTCGCCGAAGCAGAACTGGAACACCTTATAAACAGCGAGCGTCTCTCCGACAATGCGGCAAAGCAGGAGGAAACCGTTCCTGAAAAAATGGATGCTGCCGTTGCTGAAAAGCTCAGGCCGAAGGCGGTCAAGAACGTGAAAGCGACGATCATACTTGATGAGATAGCTGAAAGGGAGAAGATCATTGTCTCCGAGGCAGAGGTGAAGGACAGGATATCCCATATAGCCAGGCAGTTTCAGGCCACACCGGATGCCATCGTCAACCTCTTTATGACAAGAGACGGGTCTTTGGAAAATCTCAGACACAATATCAGGGAAGAAAAGGTACTCGACTTCCTGCTGGCCGGTGCAGAGATCACCGAAGGGGCATAACATGAGCGTAATACCCATAGTAATAGAACAGACCGGAAGGTCTGAACGTGCCTATGACATTTATTCACGTCTGCTGAAAGACAGGATCATATTTCTGGGCACAGCCATAGATGATCATGTCGCCAACACGGTCATTGCACAGCTCCTCTTCCTGCAGACAGAGGACCCGGAAAAAGATATCCATCTGTATGTCAATTCACCGGGCGGCATTGTAACCTCCGGGCTTGCCATCTATGACACCATGCAGTATGTAAAGCCTGACATCTGCACCTATTGCATCGGTCAGGCAGCAAGCATGGGAGCTCTCCTCCTCACCGCAGGCACAAAGGGCAAGCGGTTCTCTCTGCCCCATGCGCGGATCATGCTCCATCAGCCTCTCGGAGGGTTCCAGGGGCAGGCGACGGACATTGAGATACATGCACGGGAGATATTGAAGGTTAAAGATACGCTTAATAGAATACTGGCAGCGCATACCGGCCAGCCGCTCGATAAGATGCGGACAGATACGGACCGCGACTTCTTTATGTCCGGCAAGGAAGCAAAGGATTACGGTCTTGTGGACGAGGTCATTGATACCACCAACAAGAAGAAGAAACAGGAGAGTCAGAAGTAATGGCAAGAAAAGACGACGAGGCCCTGAAGTGCTCTTTCTGCGGAAAGGGCCAGGAAGAAGTGAAGAAGCTTATCGCCGGGCCAACCGTATATATCTGCAACGAATGCATTGAGCTTTGCAATGAGATCATTGAAGATGAGCTTGCGGTTGAAACCAGCACGGAAGCCCTGCCAAAACTCCCGAAGCCCAAGGAGATCCACACGTTTCTGAACGATTATGTCATCGGTCAGGAAAAAGCAAAGAGGATCCTCTCTGTTGCCGTGCATAATCATTATAAAAGGATATACAGCCCGGGCGTCTCTGACGTAGAACTCCAAAAGAGCAATATTCTGCTGATCGGCCCGACCGGGACAGGAAAGACCCTGCTTGCCCAGACGCTCGCAAAGCTCCTGGATGTCCCGTTCACCATCGCAGATGCCACCACCCTCACGGAAGCAGGCTATGTCGGCGAGGACGTCGAGAACATCATCCTCAAGCTGCTTCAGGCATCTGACTATGATGTGGAAAAGGCACAGCGGGGCATTGTGTACATCGACGAGATCGACAAGATAAGTAAAAAGTCCGATAACCCCTCTATTACGAGAGATGTTTCTGGTGAAGGTGTTCAGCAGGCCCTTCTCAAGATCATTGAAGGGACGATCGCAAGCATCCCGCCCCAGGGCGGCAGGAAACATCCGCAGCAGGATTTCATCCAGGTGGATACAACAAATATTCTCTTTATCTGCGGCGGTGCATTCACCGGCCTTGACGGGATCGTTGAGCAGCGCGTTGGCAAAAAAACCGTAGGCTTCGGCTCAGCTCTTTCACCAAAGAGCGAAAGGAAGTCCGGAGACATGCTGAGCATGGTAGAGCCGGGTGATCTGCTCAAATACGGGCTTATCCCTGAATTTGTCGGCAGGCTTCCTGTTGTTACCATGCTCGCTGAACTGGATGAGGCATCTCTGATAAAAATTCTTACGGAACCGAAGAATGCGCTTACCAAGCAGTATCAGAAACTGCTCTCTTTTGATAACGTCAGGTTGAAGTTTACCGATACTGCCCTTTCGGCAATAGCGAGGAAAGCAATACAGCGAAAGACCGGAGCCCGGGGTCTGAGGGCTATTCTTGAGGAGATCATGCTCGATGTCATGTATGAGATACCTTCCCAGAAAGGCATCAAGGAATGTCTCATCACTGAGGATACGGTAATAAAAAACGAAAAACCGATCCTCCTCTACGAAAAACAGGCAGAATCAGCCTAATACGGCAGTCGCATTCCAACGCTAACTGCGTTGGCTACGTCATCAGCTCCTCAACATACTCAACAGTATGTCTTCGTCGCCTCTTCCTTGCCGCCTTGTTATCATTTTGAATGCAACTACCGTATAACAAATCCAGAGAGTTACCCGTGCCGAGGGGGTTTTCTGTCTGCTCTGAGGGATTTTTCGATAGCCTTCCGTATTGAATCTTTCAGCTCTTCGTTCCTGATGTCAGCAACCACAGATGCTGCAAATGAAACCTCCTCGGACGAGAGCGCTCTCATCGGCTTCTCTGCCTCCTGCTTCGGTTTTTTTCTCGTGATTCTCCCGAGCCTGAACCGCACATCAGTTATTGCGTAAGAAGAAAGTTTTCGGATGATCTCTTTTTTGTAATAGGTGAGTTGCTGCATCCAGGCAGGCGATTCAACATGCAGAAGCAGTTCGCCTTCTTTAAGTGTTGCCGGGAACATATGGGGCGCGATACTCTTTTCGAAGATTTCAGGCCAGTCGTTTCTGATCCGTTCAAGCCTCACGCCGTTCTCGATCCCGAGTTGCTTCAGCATCGGGCCGAGAACGGTTTCAGCCCTTTTCATCAGACGACCTTCTTTACCGTACCAGTCCTCAGACAGCGTGTGCAGACATACGCACGCTTGATCCCTGCGTCCGTCTGTATCCGCTTCCTCTGGAGATTCGGCATGATCTGCCGTTTCGTCCTGTTGTTTGCATGGCTGACATTATTGCCAACCGTTTTTTTCTTGCCACATGAATAACAGCTTGCCACGTTCATTCCCCCTTTCTACATTGCATAATCATAGTTGGTTATGATAACATTTTAAAATTCTTGTTACAAGATTATCATCCGGCGCAGTATTCTATCTGCAGCACGTAGCATAGCTAAGGACAAAACAACATGGCAAAAGTCAGGATATACGAATTAGCAAAGAAGTTGAACAGAAACAGCAAGGACATCCTTGACGAACTTGCCGATATGGGGTTTGAAGGGAAATCCCATTCCTCAAGCATCGATTCATCAATTGCGGACAAAATAGCAAGGACACTGGCTGTTCTGGAGCCGGTAGAGCCCCCTCCGCCTGCCATAGAAGAGCCGATAGCAACCCCTGAGCCTGTCCAGGAAGAGCAGATAAAAGAAGAAATAAAGGCAGAGCCTCAAACCGAAGCCGTGATCGAGCCTAAGCCTGCAGCAAAGAAAGAAGAACCTAAAAAAGCTCAAAAGCTGGCCAAGCCTCATAAAGACAAGATGGAAAAGACCATAAAGCTTGAGCCAACCCTTCCCAGTGACTCAACGCTGCTTATTGTCGACGAACCCGAAGGTGAGGTTGTTGCAGTTCCGGCAACTTCTGAGAAGGACGAGGACGTTACTGTTCCTGACCGGTTCAAGAAAGAAAGCGAAGCTGAGAAGATAGAGAAGTTCAAGGCAAAACCGGGACTCCAGAAAGCATTCACGAGCATCAGGAAGGTTGAGCCGAGGAAATGGGATCCCCGGTCACAAAAAAGGGGATTCGGCGGGTCAAAATCGTCGTATAAACAGGATGAAAAACAGCCTGTCCTCTCGACCGCTCCCAGGAAAAAGAACCTCAAGCTCCGGGAGGGCATGTCAGTCAAGGAATTCGCTGAGCTGATCGGCATTAAGAGCGGCGATGTCATCAAGAAATTCATGGCTCTGGGAGATATGACAACCACTATCAACCAGCCGGTTGATACAGACGCAGCTCTGCTTATTGCAGAAAGCTTCGGTATAAAGCTCGAACTGGCATCAGTAGAAGACGATTACCAGGTTGATGAAGAGGCGCAGGAAAATGCAGCGGATCTTCGGCACCGTGCTCCTGTCATAACGATCATGGGGCATGTTGACCACGGCAAGACCTCTCTGCTGGACGCCATCAGGGAAACAAAAGTTACAGAGAGCGAGGCTGGCGGCATAACCCAGCACATAGGTGCCTACAAGGTCTACCTTAAGGGAAAAGATATCGTATTCCTGGATACGCCGGGCCATGAAGCCTTCACCGCGCTGAGGGCACGAGGCGCCAAGGTTACGGATATTGTCGTGCTCGTTGTTGCTGCTGATGACGGTGTTATGCCCCAGACGAAAGAGGCTATCAATCACGCCAAAGCCGCAAATGTTCCTATCGTAGTCGCCATCAACAAGATCGACAAGCCGGATGCCAATATAACCCGCCTGAGAAATGAGCTTTCAGAGCAGGGCATAATCTCAGAGGACTGGGGCGGCCATAATATCTTTGTCGAAGTGTCGGCAAAAAAGCGTATTGGCATAGAACATCTCCTTGAGATGATCCTCCTTCAGGCCGAAGTCCTCGAACTGAAGGCTAACCACGACAGAAAAGCCAAAGGCACGATCATAGAGGCAAAGCTTGATAAGGGTAGAGGGCCTGTTGCAACCCTGCTCGTTCAGGCAGGCACGCTGAGGATTGGAGATGCACTCCTTTCCGGTTCACATGTCGGCAAGGTCAGGGCGATCGTCGATGATACAGGGAAAAGGATCCAGGAGGCTGGCCCGTCAACACCCGTAGAGGTTATCGGGTTCTCGGAAGTTCCGGCTGCCGGCGATGTCTTTGCCGTAGTCGATGACGAAAAAAAGGCCCGCCAGATCGCCATGACGAGACTCCACAAACAGAGATCTCTCGAAATAGCAAAGGCGAAGAAGCTCACGCTTGATGAACTTTACACCCAGATAAAGGAAGGCCAGATCAAGGAGCTGAACATTATAATTAAAGGTGATGTTCAGGGTTCTGTCGAAGCGATCAAAGACGCCTTTGAGAACATCACGCATCCTGAGGTCAAGGTCAAGGTTATCCATTGCTCTGTAGGCGGTATTAATGAGTCTGACGTCATGCTGGCAACCGCATCAAATGCCATTATTATCGGATTTAATGTGAGGCCTGAGACCAAGGCTGCGCAGACAGCCGAGAAGGAAGGCGTTGACATTCGGCTCTACAACATCATTTATGAAGCGATCGACGATGTCAAGAAGGCGCTTGAGGGCATGCTGGAGCCGACGTTAAAGGAAAAGATTCTCGGCAGGGCAGAGGTAAGACAGCTTTTCCCTGTTTCCCGGCTTGGCACGATAGCAGGATGCTCTGTCATCGATGGTTACATGACGCGGGCAAGCGATGGTATTCGTGTTATCAGGGACAACGTTGTGGCCTATGAAGGCAAGATCGCAAGCCTCAAAAGACAGAAAGATGACGTAAAAGAAGTTCAGACCGGCTACGAATGCGGAATCCTGATCGAGAACTTCAATGATCTGAAGCTCGGTGATATCATTGAGAACTTTATCATAGAAAAGATCGCAACCAAGCTTTAAAAAAGCAATAGGTTATTTAGAGTTTTAGTCTGTTCGGTAATTCAAGGGCTGTGGATTTCTATTGCTGCCAGACTAAACACCTACAGACTATCTACCTGACCAGAGGGCAATATGCTTCCTTATAAACGTTCCCAGAGGGTCGGCGACCTTGTCCGCGAGGAGGTTGCTGACATTATCATGTACCGGCTGAAGGACCCGAGAATCGGTTTTATAACCGTGACCGGCGCAGATATGTCCGATGACCTCAAGAATGCTCGCATCTTTGTGAGTATACTAAAACCGGAAGAGCGGGATCAGACCATAGCGATACTGAACGAAGCTAAGCCCTTCATACGGTCGGCTCTCGGCAAACGACTCAAGATGAAATTCACCCCAAACATTGAATTCCGGCTCGACACTTCTATCGAATACGGCTCCAAGATAGACAGTCTCCTGAGGAAGATCAGGACAGAAGATGAAAGTTCCTAAGGGTCTTATATCTGCCCTGAGAAAAGAGCAGATATTTCTTCTGGCAACGCATATCAACCCCGATGGCGATGCCTTGGGCTCCTGTCTCGCCCTTGCTGAAGCCCTTGAACTGCTCGGCAAAAAGGTCCATATCTTTGACAGGGATCCTGTTCCTGAACTCTACCGGTTTATGCCGGGGCACAAAAAATGCAAATCAACACTGGGGAATATTCTCAGAAAAGATCCTCTGCTTATACTTCTGGACTGCAACAGCCCGGAACGGGCAGCGCTTGAGGGCTATACATTCAGCAAGTCCATAGTCATTGATCACCATGAAACTGAATCACCCTTTGGTGACATCCGATGGGTCGAACGGACCGCAGCTGCAACCGGCCTGATGGTGTTTCATCTGATCGAAGCCCTGAATATCCGTATTACCAGGACGATGGCTACAAATATTTACACGGCAATTGCTGTTGATACCGGAACGTTCAGATACAGCAACACCAGCCCTGACGTCCTCAGGGCAAGCGCTCAGCTCATTGAAGCCGGGGCCCGGCCCGGCCCCATATCAGAACATTTGTACGAGCGCTGGACAAAGAACCGGTTTGACCTGCTTAATCTCTGCCTTGGCACACTTGAGATCAGAAACAATATGGCCCTGATCCATGTCACCCGGGAGATGTTCACGAAGACGGGGACTGTCGAGGCAGACACCGAGAATTTCGCCAATGTTCCGCGCATGATCGATTCGGTTGCAATATCAGCGCTGATCAGGGAGACCGATAATGGCCGCTGGAAAGTAAGCATGAGATCAAAGGGACAGGCCAATGTTGCAAAAATTGCGGCTGCATATGGCGGAGGCGGGCACAGGAATGCTGCAGGCTTCAGGATCAAAACAGACCTGTCTTCGCTGAAAACAACTCTCTTTGCTGCCGGCAATGATGTTCTGCTGAAGAAATGAAGCAAAAGAGCATCCCAATAGAATCTTTCTGAATTGCCCCCTAACTCATCATTTCCATGAACATCATCATCAATTTAAACAAGCCTAAAGGAATAACCTCTCAGCAGGCGGTTACGAGGGTAAAGAAGCAGCTGGGAGCTGGAAAAGCCGGCCACACCGGCACGCTTGACCCCATGGCAACCGGGGTTCTGCTCGTATGCCTGAACGAAGCAACGAAGGTCAGCCGCTTTCTTCTTGATAAAGACAAAACCTATCATGCAAGGCTTAAGCTCGGCGAAAGAACAGATACCCTTGATGCAGACGGCAGGCTCATAGAAACGCGGGCGGTGCCGTCTTTTACTGCGGAACAAATTGTCAATGTTGCGGAGCAGTTCATCGGCAGGATAATGCAGAAGCCGCCCATGTATTCAGCGATTAAACGTAACGGCCAGCCTCTTTATCGGCTTGCCCGGCAAGGCATAGAAGTGGAACGGGCGGAACGGCCTGTTGAGATCTACGATATCAAACTCTTACAGATAGATATCCCCTATGTTGAGATAGCTGTTTCCTGCTCAAAAGGGACCTACATACGTACGCTCTGCGATGACATCGGTCTCGCGCTCGGCACCGGGGCTCATATCACTGCGCTTGACAGAACAGGCATCGGCATCTTTACGATCGACTCATCAGTGACCTTCGACAGACTGGGCCAGGGAATTCCCGATGACTCTCCGTGCGTGTCGTCCATAGACCGTGCACTTGCTGATCTGCCGGAGGTTATGCTTGATGAAACTGACTTCAAGAAAGCCAGAAACGGCATATCTCCCGGCAGGGACCTTGCCATGGGATTCCCTGACAATATCTACTGCAGATTGAGTGATCCATCCGGATCTCTGTTCGGGATTGGTATAACAAAAAATGAAAGAATTATCATCGAAAGAAACCTTAATTTATAATTTTAAGGGCATTTCTTAAACCATTTTCTCAGGGTTTAGTTTGAACTCTCTGAAATAAATACAAATAAAATGCTTGACAAGAGCTTTTTTTTCTGGTATTCATAAGGCATGTTTTTTAGCGCAAAAGGATCAGTTGGACTGGATATCGGCTCCAGTTATGTCAAAGCGGTGAAGCTCAAGGAGTTAAAGGGAGGATATGAGCTTGAGCTCTGTCATCTCCATTCGCTGCCGCCTGAACTTATTGTCGACGGTTCGATTATCGACTCTCTGCGCCTTGTTGACTCACTAAAAGAGATGCTCAAAGCAGCAGGGATCAAGTCACAGAATGTTGCCATTTCCATTTCAGGCCATTCTTCGGTCATTATCAAGAGAATTTCCCTGCCTGAAATGTCTGAGGAAGAGCTTTCAGAATCGATCAAGTTTGAGGCAGAACAGTATGTGCCCTTTGACATTGAAGATGTCAATCTGGATTTCCAGATCATAGGCCCAAAAGATGAGCCGGGTCAGATGGATGTCATTCTTGTTGCCGTAAAGAAAGACATTATTAATGAATATATCCAGGTGGTCAAAGAAGCCGGCCTTACCCCTGTCGTGGTTGATATTGATTCGTTCGCTCTTGAAAATATGTACGGGATCAACTATGAAATTGAACCCGGCAAGAATGTTGCGCTGCTCAATATCGGAGCAAGTACTATTAATATGAGCATCCTGAAGGGCGGCATATCGGTCTTTACCCGGGACAGTTCTCTGGGCAGCAACCTGCATACCGAGGCCCTGCAGAGAGAATTCAATATCAGTTACGAGGTCGCGGAAAAACTGAAGCGCGGAGAGCCGGTTGAAAACGTGTCACCTGAAGATGCAAATGCGGTGATTGAATCAGCGTCTGAAGAGATCCTCAGCGAGATCAGCCGTTCCTTTGATTACTACAGGAGCACTACGGTACACGAAGATATCGCTGAAGTTATCCTGAGCGGAGGATGCGGCCTTATCAAGAATTTTGCTTCCATGATCACGGAACGTTCGGGTATAGAGACAAAAATTGCTGAGCCGTTCAAAAATATTCGTATTCCAAAGAAACTCGATGCGGGATATATCGAGGAGATAGCCCCTATGATGGCAGTAGCGGTCGGGCTTGCACTCAGAAATCAGGGCGACAGATGATAAAGGTCAATTTACTTTCAGCAACGAAAAAGAAAAAGAAATCGAAGCCTGTCCCGATTTTTTTGATCTATACGGTTCTTCTTACCCTGGCTGTTGGAGCAATAGTCCTCTATATCGCTTACCACTTCAGCTCTGCGGTTTCAGCCAAACAGGCGAAGGTCAAAGAAAACGAAAAAACCATTGCAGCATTAAAAGAGAAGATAAAAGCTGTCGAGGATTTTGAAAAACTGAACAAAACATTTCTGGAGCGCAAAGATATCATTGAAGAGCTGGGGAAAAACAAGACCCTGCCGGTCAAGATACTTGATGAAATTGGCGCGGTTCTTCCTCCCGGAGTCTGGCTGACCAACGCAGATGTCAAGGGGCTGGATGTGTCGCTTTCGTGCGTTGCTTTTACCAATACTGATGTGGTCAATTATGTCAATAATCTGAAGAATTCAAAACTCTTCACGGATGTGTATCTGCAGGAGTCGGTTCAGGCAAAGGCAGCCGCAACTACCGTATACAATTTCAAATTGACATTCAAGGTGAAAGCGTAATATGGCAATCAAGCTTGATATGAAGACCTTGCCTTCTTATGTGAAAATAATCCTGGGTGTGCTCCCGTCGATTATCATAGCGTTGCTCGCCCTGTTCCTGGTGATTAATCCCAAGCTGCAACAGATCAAAGTCCTGGAAACACAGATCGACAAACAGAATAACGAAATAGCTGCCAGCCAGGTAAAAGCTGCCAAGCTTGACGTATTGAAAACAGAAAATGAACGGCTGGCAAAAAGGATCAATGAACTGAAAGAGCAACTTCCTGATGAGAAGGAGATATCAAGTCTCCTGAAACAGGTCTCTGATATGGGAATTGCGGCCGGCCTCGAGATAAAATCGTGGAAGCCGGCTGCAAAAAAGACACATCCAAGCGGTATTGTCTATGAAATACCGGTATCGGTTGATGTCATCGGAACATACCATAATTTGGGCTATTTTCTGAGCAGCCTCACCAGACTCAACAGGATCGTCAATATTAATAATATGAAATTCGGAAGCCCCAAGAAAGAAAAAAGTGGTACAGCATTGCTGATCTCATTTACTGCATCAACTTTTTCCTCGGTTTCTGATGCCGATGCAGCCAAGGCCGCAGCTGGCGCAAAAGCTCCGGCAGCCGCAAAAGCTCCGGCAGGTGCAAAAAAATGATGAATACCGGCCTGACGCTCGTCTTCAGTCTTCTTTCTGCGGTGCTGCTTGTTTTATCCGGCTGCGACGGGAAACCCCCAACGGCTCCAAAGAAACCTGAGGCAGCAAAACCGGCGGCTGCGGTCCCGGCTCCGGCGCAGCAAAATCCGGTGCAGACTGCTGAAATCAAAGTCGAAAAAGAAGTTTATGTCTACGAACCAAGGGATCGCAGAGATCCCTTTACGTCCCTCGTTGAGGTCAAAGCGGCCGGCTCTCCCAAGGCGTCGAAGGGAGCCTCTCCTATTGAATCCTTTGATGTTGAGGAGTTAAAGCTGATCGCAATTGCATGGGACCGGCAGCAGTCTTATGCGCTGGTAACGCTGCCGGATAATAAATCATTTACCATTCGAAAAGGCATGACCCTGGGGATATATGGCGGAAAAGTTCGTGAAATCACGCCTGATTCAGTAATAATCACCGAAAAGGTGAAAGACTACAGGGGTCAGATCAAAACCAAGGATACTATACTGAAACTCCGCAAGGAGGAGGAATAATGAAAGAACATATACTCCTGAAACCATTAATAATTATTTTTGTACTGATAGCGCTGTTGGGCGCTGCAAATACAGGGGCAGCAGGACAGTCACCTCAGGCAAACGAAGCGCCTGTGCTTACCGCTGTCAAGGTTGATGAGAACGGTCTTATTATCAGGAGTAATAAGCAGTTCACGTATACCCTGAACAAGACAAACGATCCTTATCGGGCAACCGTTGAAATCCCTGACATGAGCACCGGTTCATTTACGGAGAGGATCGTTTCTGACAATGGTATGGTCACTGAAGTTGTGCCTCAGCAGATCGATCTGCCGAAACGCATGACAAGGCTTGACATCCTGCTCCAGAACCCTTCTTCCATTACCCCTGAATACAGAGATAACACGCTTATTCTTTCCGTCAAAAAAGAAGATCCGCTGATGTCAACCGACGCCAAAGACCTTGAAACTGATCCCAAGACTTTGGTAAGGCTTGTTGCTGTTGAGATACCGGCGGAGAAGGATGCATCACCTGCTACGTCCAAGGCTACCGAGATAAGCAATATAACCGTAAAAAAGTCTGCTGATACCGTGAAGGTGATCATCAGCGGCAACGGCTCGATGATCCCTAATGTCTTTCCTGTCAATGACCGTATTGTTGTTGATATACCTGATACGTCATTACGCGCTGCTCTGCCGTCTCAGACCATTGCGCCACTCAAGGGCATACGGGCAGGAAAGCACAAAGACAAGCTGCGTATCGTTCTTGATCTGAAGGAAAAAACAAATTTCGATGTAACAGCAATCGGCAACACAATAGAAATATCGCTTATGAACAAGGAAGATTCCCAGCCTCAGCGTGCCTTGTCTAATGCAACCAGGGAACCGGCTGTTGTTGCAGCTCCCGTTGCTGCTGAACCGGCAATCACAGCCAAGGAACCCTCGGCATCTCTAACCGAGGGGAGCTATACAGGAAAGAAGATCTCTCTTGATTTCCAGGACGCTGATATTATTCCGATATTCAGGCTCCTTGGGGATATAAGCGGATACAATATCGTAGTAAATCCCGAAGTTAAAGGGAAAATAACCTTAAAGCTCATAAACGTACCATGGGACCAGGCTCTCGATATTATTATGAGGACCTTTCATCTGTCCAAGATCGTTGAGGGGAATATTATCCGGGTATTACCGACCTCAGCGGTAGCGAAAGAGCTTGATGAGATCAAGAATAACAAGAAGGCTCAATCTGAAGCCGGTGACCTGCAGACAAAGATCTTCACGGTTAATTATGCCAATGTTGACAAGATCAAGGAAGCTTTTGACAAGGCCAAGGTGCTCAGCTCAAGAGGCAGTTTGAGCATTGATAAAGATAGCAGCAATATCATCGTAAATGATCTTGAGATAAACCTGCAAAAAGTTGAGGCCCTTCTGAAAGAGATCGATACTGAGGATCTGCAGGCCAGGCAGGTATTAATTGAAGCAAGGATCGTTGAAGTCAATACGGATTATATCCATGACCTTGGTGTTCAATGGGGCGGATTCACCACAAGAACCACAGGACAGGGCACTGTTGCCGTCGGCAACTCCGGGTTAGCCGGCTCTACAGCACCCGGCAACTTCTTGGTCAATCTCCCGGCAAATGCAATAGCGGGCCAGCTTGGTTTCGGATTTATCAATAGAGCAGGCACGTTGGCTCTGGATCTGCGTCTGTCAGCCATGGAAGAGAATAAGAAAGGAAAAATTTTATCCCAGCCAAGGCTTCTGACCATGAACAATATAGAGGCATCTATTAAACAGGGACGTGAGCTGCAGCTTCCTTCAACGGATAAAGATGGCCAGCCAAAGTTACAGGCAATTCCGGTTGATATAACCCTTAAAGTTACACCAAAAATTACACCGGCCGGCGCGATTATTCTCGATCTTTCTATCGTGAAAAAAGAATTGCTGCAGTTAATATCAGCGGGCGGCAATGTCGGAGCTGATACGACCAATACTGATATTAAGACAAAAGTCCTTGTTAACAATGGCGAGACCCTTGTTGTCGGTGGAGTTTACAAATACAGCGAGTCACATGGTGATCAAGGCATACCGGGTCTGAGTAAGGTTCCGCTCCTCGGGCACTTATTCAAGAATGATAATAACAGCAAAAATCAATTTGAGATCATTGTATTTGTTACGCCCAGGGTAATTGAGAGCAGCAACAGCCAGAAATAGTACAGATTTACCCGTTGGGAGTCTGCACGCATGGCAGGCAAGAAGTGCGGTTTACGGCCAGACATCATGTGCCTTAGGACAGATCGTTACTAACATTGAAATATTGGAATTTAAGGAGTGAAAAATGAAAGGTAAATATTTTATTTCAGGCTTGATTGTGTTACTGACCTTGCCGCTTTTTAGCTGCGGCGGCGGTGATATTGGAGCGCCAGGCTCTACCGGGACCCAAGAGACCGGTATCGTGATCGAGTCGGTAAGCATTCAGGGGGTTCCGACGGAATCTGATGGGACACCGGATATTGATGCAAATGTTCATCTCTGCTCAGACGGGAAGCCTGAGGCGGGTCTATTCCGGGTAACTGCAGATATATCAATTCTTGCCAAGAGACTGAATGAAAGCGGTGTAGCCGGACCGCCGTTCCCGGCAAGCGTCGAGCAGTGCACTGTAACCTATCTCAGAGCGGTTGAAGACCCTTCTGCACCTATTATCCCGTCCCTGACATTCTTTCCAAACTGTATATTTACTGAAGCCACGGAGACAACATGCAATGTTCCCCTTATTGATATACAGAGAAAGAATGACTTCTGGAACGCTTTAGTCAGCGGCAAAAATGTGCCTTCAGAGAGACCGACTCATTATGTGGCAAAGTATAACTGCATATACAAGAATGAATTTGGCACAGGTACTTTCCCGGTAGAATATGATTTCTGGATAGATGATTTTGAGAATTGTTCTAATTAGGAGGAATCATGAAAAATAAATTATTATTGCCAATATTCATATTGCTGTTCTGCCTGACGATAATCCTTGCCGGATGCGGAGGCGGAGGAACTGAGAGTTCGAGTGATCCCGGCGGCGTAAATACCGCTATTCCTTCAGTGGTTAAGCTGCTTCCGGTTCAATTTATTGCTCAGACAAATTCCTTTATCACTCTCAAGGCAAGGGTGCTTGATGGCAATGGTAATGCTGTTCCGAATTATCCGGTCAGCTTTACGAACATGTCATTGACCGGCACTCTGAGCGCAGTAACTGCAAACACTAACAACGCAGGAAATGCTGAAGTAAGAATATTTTCTAGTACGCCGGGCTTTGCAACGATCATTGCGCAGGTAACGGCAGGATCGGGTATCGTAAGAGACAGAAAGACCATTTACTTCTCCACAAACGATATACTGGCAACCGCCATGTCCATGGATGTTAACAGCGTCCCCGGCAACAGCACGTATAACGAAATATCAGACTTTACTCTTTTCGAGAATGCCACTGATGATACGGTGGAAGTCCTGGCAACCATCTTTGATGCAGGTGGCGTTCCTGTCGGCGGAGGGGTTGGAGTTTCCTGGGATTCAGAGTTCAAAAGAACAATTTTGAACCCGACAGGAGAAGCCAATTTCTTGCGCGAGGAGATAGTAACGAATGTATTTGGTCAGGCAAAGGCCGTTATTCAGATACTCCCTGCAAGCATCAGAAATACGGAAACACACCTGAATGTCTTTGCTTTTTCATCGAATGGCTCAGCTAATATGGTTACACTATTCCTGCAGCCGGTTGTGGTTTCCGCAGCAGCTTCGTCGCTTACTGCCGATCCATTAACGGTCGCGCCGGGCGGGAGTTCTGCGTTAACTGCTGTTGTCAAACTGACTACAGGAGCAGTAGCCCCTGACGGCACAATCGTAAACTTCACGACTACCTGCGGAACAGTGACGCCATTTGGCCAGACCACTGATGGTGTTGCAACAGGCACATTTAAAGCCCCTGTAACAGAGGGAACATGTACGGTTACTGCCACAGTGCAGGGAGTGGCGATCGGTTCTGTTGATATAAATGTTGCGCGGGCATTGGCAGTCTTCCCGGCAACTGCGAGCATATCGGGTGGGACAGGTGGTTCAGCAGTCTTTACCATTACCGGTGGGACCCCGCCCTACAACATAACTTCAACCAATACTGCTATTGTGCCTAATGGTCCAGTGGCGGCAAGCGGAGGCACCTTCACTGCTACTGTTCCAGCACTGACACCTGCCGGAACGGTTACGGTACAGGTACGGGATTCTGCCGGTACAACAGTGACAGTAACGATAACTATCACACCATAGTTTTTTGTTGATGAGTTTTGAAAGGGCGGGTCATTGGACCCGCCCTTTTTTTGTGGTGCGCCCGTCAGGGCGCAGACAAGCCCTTACCCTTCCTAACCAAAGAGGGGAGCTAATGCAAAGACCCGGAATTCCAGGCTCCCCACCTGTTTTAGGAGGGGTGGCCGAAGGCCGGGGTGGTAGGGATAGTCGGGGACGTCAGTGAATTAGTTGAACATAATGAAAAAGGGCAGTCAGAAGGCGTCCTTGTTTCAATTTTCCCCTGATTTATCGCTTAGGTAATCCTTCAGTGATGAAGATAATAAATCATAAGAATGCCGGTTGAAAAGACGGTTTCTTGATGCCAATGTATTGCAAAAGATTGACATTGATGTAAATATACAATACACTTTTACATGATGATACCAAGATTGCTTGAACTTCCCATGAATAAATCCTTCTTTCTCTTTGGTCCGAGACAGACAGGAAAGACTACACTTATCAATAGTGTGTTTCTTGATGGGGTGTACCGAGTTAATCTACTGCTTTCTGACCAGTTTCTGAAGTATTCAAAGACCCCGTCTCTGCTCAGGAAAGAGGTGCTTGAAAAGCAGATATCAATCACCCATGTCTTTATTGACGAAATCCAGCGGGTGCCTGAACTCCTGAACGAGGTGCAGTACCTCATTGACTCTACATCCCTGCATTTTATACTCTCAGGTTCCAGCGCAAGAAAACTCAAGCGTGGACTTGCCAACTTGTTAGGTGGCCGCGCTGTGCAAAGGTTTCTTGCTCCGTTTATGTGGCAGGAAATTTCCGAAATAGAAAACCTGACTAATCTGCTGCGGTTTGGCTCGCTTCCACCTGTTTTTCTGGCAGTAACAGATGTGGATAAAGTTGACCTGCTCAGGGCCTATGTCGATATCTATCTTCGCGAGGAGATCCAGGCTGAAGGCATTGTCCGGCAAGTAGGCGCCTTTTCAAGGTTTCTTGATATGGCTGCCAGTCAGTTCGGCGAAATTGTGAATTATTCATCAGTCGCCCGTGAGTGTCAGCAGGCAGTTATGACGGTCAAAACGTATTACGAGATACTCATTGATACACTTATCGGGGTGCGCCTTGAGCCATGGAGAAAAAGCATCAGAAAGCGACTTTCAGGACATCCTAAATTCTACTTTTTCGATAACGGCGTAACGAACATCATTAACCGGTATGATAGCGCAATCTCAGACTCATATTTGACGGGCCGTCTGTTTGAACAGTTTATTATCATGGAAACATTTAAATGGATCAGGACATCCCAAAAAATGGTGAACCTCTACTATTGGCGAACGGGTGCAGGAGCAGAGGTAGACCTTCTTACAGAACATGCTGGAGTATTAACCGGAGCATACGAGATCAAGTGGTCTGCCAGTATAGATACAGCGCATCTTACGGGACTCAGGTCTTTTCAGAAAGACCATCCGAATGTGCCTTGTCATGTCATCAGCAATGTGGATGAACCCTACCGTCTTGGTGATGTCCTTGTTATGAACTGGAAGGACTTTCTGAGAACGCTGCCGGAGCGGCTGGGATAAGAATAATGCCATGACATTCCTCAATGAACTAATATCTCGGGGGCGCGAGCTCGCCGGAGTACTAGCCGGGCATCTGCATATCCCGTGGGCAGATGAATATGTATTCTACTTTCTTTCTGGTCTGAGTCTGCTTATTCTGCTCCTTGCCGCAAAAAAGATATTGGCGGCAATTTTCCCTCTTCTTCTAAGACCGTTTCAACCCCTGAGAAGGCACCTTTCTGATAAGCGCAGGAATAGATCAGAAGAAAGATTTATCAGAAAAAGAATTAAGAAGGCTCGGACAGAAAAAGACTACCGGTCAGCTGCCCTGCTTTATCAGTCGATCAATGCGTATCATGAAGCGGCTCATATGTATCTTGAGGCCAAAGAATACGCCTCTGCTGCCCAGCTCTATGAAACCATCGGCGACCTTGAGAGGGCTGCCCTCTATTTTAAAGAGGCCGGAAGCAACACAAGGGCGGCTGAACTTTTTTTAAAAATAAAGGACCATAAGAATGCTGCAGTTATGTATGAGAAGGGCGGAAATTATCTTAAGGCTGCCGAGCTGTATGAAGATGCTGGTGACTATCTTAAGGCAGCCGAGTCCTATGAGCTCTGTTTTATCGAGCAGAGGAATCCATCAGCCATAGAGTCCCCCGGCCGCAGATATGCTCAGATGAGCGCCAAGCTCTATGAAAAAGCAGGTCACTATGACAGGGCAGTCAAGATCCTGGAAAGGGCTCGCCTCTTTTATGAAGCTGCAGAGGTCTATGAACTGAAAGGCGATTTTCTGAGGGCCGGATCATGCTATCTGCACGCAGATAACCTTGAAAAGGCTGCAGAGGCATTTGAAAGAGGCGGCGATCTGCGGAAAAAAGAGGAGATATTATCGAAAGTATCTTACAAGAAAGGCCACTTGCTGGAGGCTGCATTGCTTGCAGAAAAAGCGGGTGACCTTGTAATGGCTGCAGAGATAGCGATTGAAGCGGGCAGTTATGCAAAGGCAGGTGAGTTATATGCCAGGGCCGGCTCCTTTGACGAGTCCGGAGGGATGTATCTGAAGGCTGGTGATCTCTTGAAGGCAGCTGAAGTCTTTGAAAAGGCAGGGAGTTTTATTGCGGCAGCAGATGCATATCAGGCGGCCGGCCAGACCGACCGGAAGGTTGCAGAGCTCTATGATACAGGCGGGGAGCATCTCAAGGCCGGCAGGCTTTTTATGCAGTTGGACCTTATAGATCATGCGCTGGTGGTCCTCCAGAAAATTGGGCCTGAATCCCCTGATTACAAAACGGCTTCTGTGCCTATCGGCAGAATATTCGGCCAGAAAGGCATGCCACACCTTGCTATCGAGAAATTCAACAAGGCGATCAATAATGAACCGGTAAACAAGGCAAATCTCGAACCATATTATTATCTTGCGCTGTACCATGAACTTTCAGGAAAATTCGATGAGGCCAGGACTATCTTTAACAAAATTCTTGCCGAGGACTACCATTTTATGGACGTCAGTCAGAGGGTATCCCGGCTTGCATAATTGGTCGGCAGATTGGCAAGCCGATAAACGCTGAAACAGGATGCATCGCTATACCTTCCGGCTTATAACGCCTGCTTTGATGGCCTTTTTTGTTGTATAATTGACTTTCTGGTAATCTATGAAAATAATGACTTTTCTGAGAAAGAGAGCCTTTCTGAATGCAGCGGGCATTATTGTATTGGTGTTGGCAGTTTCCTATAATCTTGGGAAGATCTTTGAGCTTGTTTCGGCAAAAGGCACAGTGACAAAGACGGAAGGCAAGTCTTCCGGGGCGCAGGATCTGCAATCAGTAAAAAACTTTGTCTCTGTTGTTGAAAAAAACCCATTCGGCATAAAGGGCGCCAGATTTTCGGTTATTCAGAAGGAGTCCGGCGGCGCAGCAGACCCTAAGGGGCTTGTCTTAAAGGGTGTGATAACGTATAAGCCAGGCTTTGCATTTATCGAGAACAAGGGCGCCATGGAGAGGCTTTTCAGGCTCGGCGATGATGTCTTTGGCGCCGGGAAGCTGACTGCCGTGTCAGCGGACAAAGTCAGCATCTCTGATAACGGCAGAGACTTTGAACTCTTATTTGCGAAGATCGAATCTGTTGCTGCAAAAACCTCCTCAGGCTCAGCTTTTGTAAATCAGGCTGCGAAAAACAGCAAAGAGATGACCTTTGACCGGGAGCAGATCAAGAAGTTTCTGGAGAATCCTAACGAACTTCTTACGGGCGCCCGGCTTCTGCCGCGTCTTAAAGACGGCGGGCAGGAAGGTTTTGTGGTGCGAGAAGTCAAGCCGGGAGGGGTCTATGAAAATTTGGGACTGAAGAATGAAGATATTCTTCTCAGGGCAAACAAGATAGACCTGAATTCTCCTAGCGACGGGGTGAAGATATTCACGATGATAAAAGAACTGGACCGTATGGAACTGGACATAATAAGGAATGGCGTACCTATGACTCAGGTATACCATATCAATTAGGGGGCTATTGTGAAGAAAATAGGTATAAATGTAAATCCCATTTCCAGACTGTTAATGGGTCTTCTTGTTGTTTTTCTGCTGATATCGGTTGTGTCTGCCGAAACGAAGAAAAACCTGATAGCAGTGAACCTGCAGGATGTTGAGCTTCCCAATGTGGTCAAGTTCATCAGCGAGGTGACAGGCAGGAACTTCATATTCGATGAGACGCTGAAGGGCAGGATAACGATAATGGCGCCCTCAAAGATATCGGCTGACGAGGCTTTTTCGCTCTTCACCTCTGTCCTCAACCTGAAAGGCTATACCCTGATACCGGGACCCGGCAGCATGCTGAAGATAGTCCCTGTCGGTCAGGCAAGGGCGCTCTCTCCCGAGGCTGCCGAGGGTAAGGCCACAGACGCATATATAACCAAGCTTATACCTCTCAGCCACATAAGCGCTGAAAATGCACTGAAGTTCTTTCAGCCGCTTATCTCAAAGGACGGTCATATCTCGGTTTTTGGGACAGGCAATTACCTGCTGCTTGTAGAAAATGCGCTGAATATCCAGAGGATCGAGCATATTCTCTCTTTTGTGGACCAGCCCCTTGTGAAGGATGATCCTGAGATATACCAGATTAAGAACGGTGTGGCAGAAGATATGGCAAAGACGATCAACGAGTCGCTGCAGAAAAAGGACAAGGCCGGGATCGGCGGAGATGAGATACGGGTCATGGCAGACGCCAGGCTCAATGCCCTTATCCTGATCGGCTCGAACTATGCCAAAGAATCGATAAAGAAACTTGTTGCCCTCCTTGATATTGCCCAGAAAGATACGACAGGCAACATAAAGGTCTATTTCCTTGAGAATGCCGATGCTGTTGAGCTTGCAAAAGTGTTGGACAGCGTTGTAAAGGGTATAGAGGAAAAGGCAAAGCAGCCTCAGGAGATGAAGGGCAAAGTGACCATAACAGCGGACAAGGCGACGAACTCGCTCATCGTCAATGCACCAGCAGGGCTTTACCAGAATCTGCTGGGAATTATAAAGGACCTGGACAAACGGCGCAAACAGGTTTACGTGGAGGCCATGATCGTGGAGGCGTCCCTGGACAAGCTGAAAGAACTCGGCTCCAAGTGGCGCACCATAGCGCGTAACAATGGCGAGGGGGTAGTTGCCGGGTTCGGAACGATGGACAGCAATTCCATGCTTGAAATAATCAACGGGTTGGCAGGTATATCCGTCGGCGGCATGGGCAACTTTTTCAGTGTGCCGGTTACGGATGGGACGACCACGACCAATCTGACCATCCCAGGATTTTCAGCCCTTTTCAGCGTTAATGAGTTCAGGGATGCGGTGAATGTGCTTTCGACGCCGCAGATACTCACCTCTGACAATAAAGAAGCCGAGATCATCGTCGGCGAAAACGTGCCGTTCATATCCAAGAGAGAGACGAACACCACGGGCACAGCAACGGGCAGTCTTTTCAATGTGATCGAGCGGAAAGACGTGGGCATTATGCTCAAGCTGACGCCGCAGATAACCGAGGGGGAGTATGTCAAGCTCGACCTGTATCAGGAGATCTCCTCCCTGAAGCAGGAGACCAATGTCCGTATTCTGACCGAGGTCGGCCCGACCACCACAAAGCGTTCGACCAAGACTTCGGTTGTGGTCAGAGACAATCAGACAGTAGTAATAAGCGGCCTCATGCAGGAAAAGGGCGAGGAGATCATTACCAAGGTCCCGGGGCTGGGCGATATACCGTATCTGGGATATCTTTTTAAGTTCAAGTCCGTAAACAAGACAAAGACGAACCTGGTCATATTCCTGACACCGCATATCATAAGGGATTCTGCTGACCTTGCGGCTCTCTCAGAGAGGAAGAAGGCTGATTTTACCCGGCAGATGTTTGATGACAAGTCGAGCCTCAAAGAGCCGGGTGAGCCTGACCTGAAGGTGAAGGATCAGTGAACCCGGAAATCACCTCCCTTCAGATCTCTGATATTGATGTCAGTCTGCTGAAGGAAGTCCCCTTTGAATTTGCGAGAAACAACCGGTTTCTTGTGTACAAAAAGGAAGACAACCTCTTATTCGGCCTGGTCTGTGATGATAACGGCAGACTTGCCCTTCGCGACATGGCAAAGGACCTCGGTATGGAGTTTGATCACCGCTTCTGCCCTGAGGAGACGCTCCTGAGCCTGCTTAACCAGGCTTATAGCCTTGTCCCGTCGGCTCAAACCGTCATGGGCGAGATCTCCGGGGAAGACCTTAAGATGTTTTCGCAGTCAGCCGACCTGCCCAAAGACCTCCTTGAACTGAAAGACGAAGCGCCGGTAATAAAACTGCTCAATGCGCTTTTTCTCGAGGCAGTGAAAGAGAGGGCAAGCGATATCCATATTGAGCCTTACGAGCGGGAGCTTGAAGTGAGGTTCAGGATAGACGGCATACTGAAAAAGCTGATCACCCCGCCGAAGATTATTCAGGATGCCCTTATCTCACGCATCAAGGTCCTGGCCAACCTCGATATTGCTGAAAAGAGGCTCCCTCAGGACGGGAGGATACGCCTTATCGTTGGAGGCAAGGACATTGACATAAGGGTCTCTATAATACCCACCTTTTTTGGTGAGCGGGCTGTATTGAGGATATTGGACAGAATGAAGGGTGTGATGAGCCTTGAGGAACTTGGTCTCGGCGAGAGCAGGATGCCGCAGTTTACGTCCGTGCTTTCCCGATCAAACGGCATACTGCTCGTAACAGGTCCCACCGGTTCAGGAAAGACAACGACTCTTTACGGCAGTCTGCTCAAGATATACAGCGAGGAGAAGAATATCATCACGATCGAGGACCCTGTTGAATATCAGATAAAAGGCGTGGGACAGATCCAGGTGAACTCGAAAATAAATCTGAATTTCGCCACAGGCCTCAGGTCCGTACTCAGGCAGGACCCTGATATCATAATGGTCGGCGAGATCCGGGACAGGGAGACTGCAGAGATCGCCATACAGGCCTCACTCACCGGCCACCTGGTCCTCTCTACGCTTCATACCAACGACTCGGCCTCGGCAGTCACGAGGCTTGTGGATATGGAGATCGAACCGTTTCTGGTGGCCTCGTCACTCTCTGGTGTGCTCGCACAGAGGCTCGTGAGAAAGGTGTGCGATTCCTGTAAAACGCCGGTGGCTCTCAGTCCCGGAGAGAGGTCAGAGTTCCCTGCATTGAAAGAGGTTGAGACGGTTTATAGGGGCAAGGGCTGTGCGGAATGCGGGGGCAAGGGCTACCTGGGCAGGACAGGCATATTTGAGTTTCTCTCGATAGACGAAGAGATAAAAGATCTGATCCTTGCCAAAAAGGATGCCAGAAGTATTAAACAGAGAGCGATCCAAAAAGGTATGGCAACGCTGATGGATGACGGTATCAGCAAGGTGAAGGGCGGAATTACTACCCTCGAAGAAGTGCTCAGGGTGACGAACCAGGATTATGCCGAATTTTAAATATCTCGCTTACAATACCAAAGGCAGGGAGATAAGCGGAAAGACCTTCTCGCGCGACGAAAATGAAGCTATAGCTGACCTCAGGGAAAAGGGTCTGTATGTAAAGGAGATCGGGAAGGATGAGAAAACGGGTTTCAGGCTCGAAAAGGGTCTCGGCATTTCCGATATCTTCATTAACCTTTCTGCGATGATATCCTCCGGCGTGCTGGTGCCTGCTGCGGTCCAGTCGATCACCGGAGAAACCGCAGGAACTGTAAAAAAGGTTATGGAGGATGTTTACAACAATGTTGTGAAGGGTCTCAGCCTTTCCGGCGCCATGGAGCTGCGAAAGGATTTTTTCCCTCAGTATGCAGCGTCTATGGTGAGGGCAGGTGAAGAGTCAGGAAGATTGGATACTGTGCTTGCGAGCCTTGCCGGTTTTTTGGAGAGGGAGAAGGAACTGAAGGACAAGGTCAGATCTGCCCTTATATACCCGGCCTTTATGGTTACGGTCTCCATGCTGCTGATATTCTTTGTTTTTGTATTTGTCTTTCCCCGGGTGACCGGGATATTCATGGACCAGAAGATACCTCTGCCCTTTATAACCCGGATATTCATGGGACTCAGTAATGTTCTCTACGGGTACTGGTACCTGCTGATCACCGCTGCCATAGCTGCATTTATTTCAGGCAGGGTCTATTATCGGAGAAACACGATGCATCTATCAAAAAAACTCTTTTTTTCTCCGTTCCGGTCATTCAGAAACCTCTATATTTCCAGGTGGTGCAGAGTGCTGAGTCTTCTCCTCTCAGGAGGGGTACCGATAATAAAGGCGCTCGAGTATTCGAGGGACGTCTCAGGCAGCGAGTACCTCGTCTCGGAGATAGACAGGATCGGCAGCGAAGTCAAAGAGGGCAAAAAACTGTCAGACCTCGCACTTTTTCTTCCTCCAACGTATCTCCAGCTGGTGATCACCGGCGAGAAGACCGGCGGGCTTGAGGGCTCGCTCGAAAGAATAGCAGACATGGCGGAAAGGGATTTCAGAAAATCTGTTGATAACTTCCTTCGGGTGCTTGAACCATCGATCATCCTGGTGATGGGTGCAGTTGTGGGCTTTATGGTGATCTCCATTCTCCTGCCCATATTCCAGATGAACCAGATAATCAAATAAGGAGATGAATATGAGGATAAACAGTCTTAAGGAAGTTGCTGGTTGCGAGTTGCGGGTTACACGTTTTTTCAAACCCCTAATCCCCAACCCCCAGTCCCTGACTCCCAGGGGCTTTACGCTTATCGAGGTGCTGGTTGTGGTATTCATCCTCGGCATTTTAGCCGCTCTTGTTGCGCCAAAGATGCTCGGTCGCACTGACGACGCCAAGATAGCGGAGACCAGGCTGCAGATGAAGAACCTTGAGACTGCCCTGAAGCTCTATAAGCTTGACAACGGGCTGTATCCCACAACGGATCAGGGGCTCGATGCCCTCATCACAAAACCCGCAGCAGAACCGATACCGAAAAAATATAAAGACGACGGGTACCTGGAGAAGAATAAAATACCGAAGGATGCCTGGGGGAATCCCTATCTTTACCTGTCTCCCGGGAGCCATGGCGACTTTGACATGATCTCCTACGGCTCTGACGGAAAGCCGGGAGGAGAAGGCAAGGACGCTGACATAAAAAACTGGGAGCTGGACTGATACGGACCTGTATTCAATATGATAGTAAGAGTCTCAAAATTATAACTACATCAATTTATAAAATCCCTCCTGCCCTCCCTTTGTCAAAGGGAGGAATCAGTGACCCCTCTTTGGCAAAGAGGGGCGAGGGGAGATTTGTCCTATGAGAGGGTTTACCTTATTAGAACTGCTTGTTGTCCTGTTCATTATTACGACCACTGCCTTCATGATATTCCCGAGCATCTGGGGCCAACTGATAAAGGACGATACGGTCACGCTTGCCTCAGCCCTGACGAATGTCAGGAAAGAGGCTGTTGCTGCGAGAAAAGAGATATTCTTCATTGTTGATTTTAAGGAACGGCAGTTCAGGATCAGCGGCGCAAGGGGCGAGGTGAAAGACAAGCCCAGGATCATCGATATGCATGAGGGAGAGACATGGGAGGTCCTTATCCCCTCGAAGGGAGTCATAAAAGAAGGTCAGGTGATCGTTGCCTTCAGCCCTTCTGTACAGGAAGAGCTTATTGCGTTTTATCTTACCAAGAATGGGAAAGAGACGACGATCATACTTAATAACCTGTCAGGAGAATTGGAGATAGAAGAAGGCAGAAGGATGTTCGATGAGTAAGAAGAAGGGTTTTACCCTCATCGAGGTCCTTGTCTCACTTGCTATTGTAAGCGGGGTATTTCTGCTGGTACTCACCTCGTTTTCCTATCATATTGATATCTTCGGCAGAAAGAAGGACAGCCTCAGGCTTGTACTGCAGGCAAAGGAAAACCTCTATCGTTACCGGACCGGGAAGCTCACAGAGCTCGCAGGCTCAAAAGACGGTATAGAGTACGAGATAAAAACAGAAGACATGCAATATCACCTCAAGAGGGTCACCTCGGTGGCCAGGTCGGGCAGGGATGAGGCTTCGCTCCTTGTGTACATGAGGCAATAAGTGGAGGTTGGCAACAGAAACGGCTTCACCCTGATCGAGATCCTCGTGGCCCTTGCCTTAGCCGCTGTGGTGATAGGGTCGGCGTACACGCTTCTCTTTACCGTAAAGAAAGGTACAGCAGGCGTATATGAAAAGATGCGGGAGAAGGAGCAGGCCTTTAATCTGTTAAGCATGATCAGAAAAGAGGTTGAGAGTATATACTATGTCAGGAACACGGACTACACGGGCATTAAGATAGAAGAGAAGGACTTTTACGGCAAGCCTGCCTCGCGGCTTACGTTTACCTGTTTTTTCAGGGACGGGATAAAGGTGATCAGTTATGCTGTGGCGGAAGACAGGGAGGGCAGGCTGAATCTCATAAAGACGATCGCGGATGTCATAAAGGGCGGGCAGCCTATAACCATAACCGTGCTTAAGGATGTTGAGGGTTTCAGCGCACAGGTGCTGGACGAGGGATACGACAAGGTATATGATTCTACAAAACTTAAGAAGGTGCCGAAAGACGTGAAGATAACGCTCATATTGAAGGGAGTCAAAGGGGGCGAGGCATTTTCGCAGATATGCTCCCTCATGCTGAACGATGCGCTCTGAGAAAGGCTATGTCCTTGTCATCGTGCTGCTGATACTGGCAGTAACTACGGCTGCGGTAATTCATTTTGCCGGGACCGTGTATGGATATGTAAATACGGCCAATAACTTCAATGAGTCAGAAAGGATGTCGCTGCTGCTCAAGTCCGCGTACCTCCTTATGGCAGAAAAGGCGGTTGAGCTTTCATCGCAGGTCAATTTCAGCGCTCAAAGGGAGATCGCTCTTGAAGAGAAGATCGAGGATACGACCGTCGGGCTCCATCTCGAAGACAATAACAGCAAGTTCAATGTAAATTCGCTTGTTTTTGAAAACGGACTGGTGAACGGGGAGGGCTACAATGTCTTTAAAAGGCTATGCAGGGAACTCAAAATAAATGAAGAGTATGCCGACAGACTCGTGGACTATATTGACCCTGATAAAATCCCGAGGGTACCGGGCGGCGAGGACAGGGCCAAGAATTATATTCTTTTTTCGCTCTCTGAATTGGGTTATATCTTCCCGGATGATGTTGTACAGACAGTAACGCCTTATCTTACGGTCTTCGGTCCAAAAAAGATAAATATAAACACGGCAGAGCTTCTGCTCTTAAAGGCCCTTCACAAGGATATGACCCTGTCTCTGGCGGAAAATATTATAGCAGCAAGGAAAAACAGCCCCTTTAAAAAACTGGGCGAAGTGTCAAAGGTGCTTGGTGACAAGCTCGTCACTGACATGTCGAATTATATTGACGTGACCAGTAAAAGCTTCACGGTGACAATCAAGGCAGAGCGCAATGATTTGGTAGAGACTGCAGAGGCCGGGTTTGATATGAGCGGGGGCAGAGCAGTGCTAACATACTGGAGGGAACGATAATGGCTTTATGTCTCTACGAGGAAAACAACGGGTTCCGCGTGTACGACGAGGAGACCAAACGCTCCTCTCCTGCTGTGGAAAAGATCGAAGACCTCCTGAAGGTGCTTGTCAAGAACAGGGAGATTAGGCTCTATGTCAGCTTTGACGCCTTCTCAATGCGCAAGAGCGTCCTTCCTCACCTTGAGGGCGACAAGATACGAGAGATACTGCCCTTTGAAATGGAGGGTCTTTTTCTCGCGCCTGCTGCGGAGCTTGTATTTGATTTCTTCCCTCTCGCGCCTGCCGCGAAAGGCACGGAAGGCCTTGTATTCGCGCTCAAAAAGGAGACAGCAGAAAAATATACAGCCCCTTTTATTAGGGCAGGACTGAATCTCATCTCGCTCTCTCCGCTATGGGACAACAGGCTGTCGGAATACGGCATAGATGAAGGACTTTTTTACAGGGCAGCACTTAACCTTGCGTCTGCAGGCCTCACCGGAGAGAAGAAAAAAATCAGGTCAAGGGATGTTTACCGGACGGTTTTCCTGTACACAGCCGCTGTCCTGCTGGTATTCATGACAGGCCTCTCGCTCAGGTATTTCCTTGTTCTGAAAAAAGAGTCAATGATGAAGAAAGAAATGTCAGTGGTGTACGCCAGCCTGTTCCCCGGACAGAAGGTGCCGTCGGACCTCTATTATGGTGTCCAGTCAAAACTGGCCGAAATGAAGCAGAACTACAGGGCATTCAAAGGGATAGATGTGCTGGGGATCCTGAAGTCAGTTTCAGAGAATTCACGGGAAGGGATCAGGGTGAAGGAGATCATCATGGATGGGAACAAGGCCATACTGAAGGGCGAAGCCGCAGACTATGCTTCTGCGGAGCAGTTCAGGAACAGCCTGAAAAAAAGTTTCAGCGAAGTTCAGCTCCTTGAGACAAAAAACATGCCCGACGGCAGATCAGGGTTTGCGATGGAGGTGACCGTACATGAATAAAGAGAAAAAAAAGCTGCTTGTTGCCGCCGGGATCCTTGCCGCATTGTTCGCTGCGGTTCTTTTCCTTCGTGCGGGCGTGAACGATGTCCAAAAAAGGCTCGCTCTCATGGAATCCGTGTACGCCGAGATGACCGGCAATAAGGCCGGGCTTATCGCTCTATCGGAAGAGACCAAGACGCTGAAGGCGAGGGCAGCAGAAAGCAAGAACAGAAACTTTGTATCAGAACTCGAAAAGACCGCTGCCGAATTCGGGCTTTCAAAGAACCTGAAGAAGGTAAGCTTTGTCGCTCACCGGGAGGATGCCCGGCTCAGGGGAGACGACTATGAGCTAACTATCGAGGGCGTGGCGCTCAATACGGCTGTTAACTTCATGTACCGTCTGTCAAATACCGGCGTCCTGCTGAAGATCAAGAAGTGTTCCATAGACGTCAGTTTTGAAAATCCGACCCTTCTCAATATCAGTCTTCTTGTTTCTCACATAACATGAAAAAGATCATCATTATCCTGGCCGCTGTCACACTTACGGCCTTTCTTACGCTCTTTTTTTTTCTTACGCCTTCTCAGATCATCTCTGAGATCAATAAAGCTCAGCAGAAAGTAGTATTAACCGCAGGGGACTCAGGTGGCAACTTTCTGACAGGGTACCATTTCGGGAATGCTGCCCTTGCCGGCAGAGATGGCACGAAGCTTTTGGTCCTCGATGAGGTGAAGCTCGACCTTCAACTTTCTCCACTCATGTTCGGGCGGATAGGGATAGGCGTACAATCAAGAGAGATAACGGCAGCGTTCAAGGTCAGCTTCGACGGCAGCCTGAACGGTGAGGCAAGCTTTAATGGTCTTCCCTTTGATACTGCGGCGTTTATCTCCCCGGCAACTATATCTTTCACCGCGCCGATTTCCGGAAGAGCGACCGTATCAGGCAGGAAGGCCGATATTGAGGTCAAGGCTGATGAGATAATATGGAAAAGACTCTCTGTTTCGGGATTCGATCTGCCTCTGAATATGTTCGAAAAGGGGAAGGGTGCATTGACCGTTGAGCAAGGCAGGATAATCGTCAGATCGCTTGCTTTTGAGGGAGGCAAAGGTTATGCAAGGCTCTCGGGTGAGATACTCAGCGGGCAGCGGCACCTCGCGCTGGAACTTTTTCCGAACGACTGGAATGACTTTATGCTCATACCGCTTGAGCGTTACAAGGTTTCTCCGGGGCAATACAAAATGACACTCAATTTGTGAAAAGAGAAAATAGTGTGTTGTTCCATGGTGATGCATGTCTTATCGACGCACCGTATGCAGGCGTTACATAAGACCTCTATTTACTTTATTCTCATGATTTCAATAACATAGTGATACAAAAAAGTTATCAATAAAGAGAGGGATAAACAGAGGGAATGGCATATCTGAGATTTCTCACATCTGGCGAGTCACACGGGAAGGCCCTTGTTGGGATCATTGACGGCATTCCTTCAGGATTTTCACTGTCCTCAGACGATATTGACCGGGACCTGAAGCGGCGGCAGGGTGGATACGGACGCGGCGGCAGGATGAAGATAGAGACTGACCATGGGGAAATTATTTCTGGCGTAAGATGGGGCAAGACACTGGGGTCCCCGATAGCGCTGCAGATCGTCAATAAGGACTGGGATAATTGGCAGAAGGGCATGTCCGAGCACGAAAGGGATGCGCTTTCCATCCCTTCGGTGATCAAACCCCGTCCTGGTCATGCGGATCTGTCCGGTGCCGTAAAATATGATACGAAAGACGTCCGGAATATCCTGGAACGATCGAGTGCAAGAGAAACCGCCATGCGCGTGGCGCTCGGCGCTATTGCAAAAAGTATACTTTCGGTTTTTGGCGTAGCCGTCGGAAGTTACGTGATTCAGATCGGATCGGCCGGCGTTAAGAAGCAGCAGTGTTCAACGGAAAAACAGCTTTTGGCTCTATTCAGACTTGCAGAAAAATCATCAGTCAGATGCCCTGATAAAGTTGCCTCAGCCAAAATGGTTGCGGCTATTGACAAGGCAATTCAGCATGGCTATTCGCTTGGCGGCCTGTTTACGGTCTTTGTCACAGGGTTGCCGATGGGGCTGGGGAGCCACGTTCAGTGGGACAGAAAGCTCGACGGGCAGCTTGCCCAGGCCATAATGAGTATTCAGGCGATAAAGGGCGTGGAGATAGGCAGCGGCTTTGCCATGGCCGCACTGCCCGGTTCGGAAGTGATGGACGAAATTTATTACCGGAAATCATCAGATCCGGGGATAATGCCATTTTTCAGAAAAACAAATCATGCCGGAGGCATAGAGGGTGGGATGACCAACGGTATGCCGATTACCCTGACTGCTGCCATGAAACCGATCCCGACGTTGCGGAAGCCTCTCGCATCAGTAGACATCATAACCAAACGTCCGCTTGCTGCTGCCTACGAGCGCTCAGACGTATGCGCTGTCCCGGCTGCTGCAGTTGTAGGGGAGGCGATGGCTGCGCTTACTATTGCAGATGCGTTTCTTGGGAAATTCGGCGGAGACAGCAAAAAAGAGATCTTGCGTAATTATAAGAGTTACCTGTCATATATCAGAAATTACTGATAGTATCCTGCTGTCCCAGGCCCCATGTGCTTTGCTTTTTCTTTGGCAGCAATCTAAAATATCAGCAATCGTATGGAATCGAACCGCTCCCATAATATCGTCTTATGATGCAGAATATCGTGCTGGCCGGATTCATGGGAACCGGAAAAAGTGAAGTTGCCAGGGCACTGTCCCGGATCTGCGGCATGAAACTCGTCGATATCGATCGGGAGATCGAAGCGTCCCAGCAGAAATCTATTTCAGAGATCTTTGCACAGCAGGGAGAAGATCAGTTCAGGCAGATCGAGACTGCGGCAATCCGGCAGTCTGCGTCAGAACAGGGAGTTATTATCTCTACAGGGGGTGGAGCTGTCCTGAAAGAGGAAAACGTCAGGGTACTTCAGGAGCATGGTATTATCTTCTGCCTTACAGCAAGCCCTGAAACGATCATGCTCCGTACTGCCGGCAATACTGATCGTCCTTTGCTGCAGTCTGATGACAGACTGGCGAGAATATCCGAACTGTTGAAAGAGAGGCAGCCCTATTATGAAAAGGCGGGAATTATGATTAATACGGAAGGAAAGACCCCTGTTGAGGTAGCTGAAGAGATCGCGGGGAAACTATCATGGACAAGATAAGGGTAGAACTGGGGGAAAGAAGCTATACCATAGCCACGGGCAGCGGCATTTTGAAAGATATAGGAAAAAGTCTTGAACGTTTTGACTTCAGCAAAAAGGCCGCGATCATCAGCAACCCGACTGTGTACGATCTTTACGGTAAAACGCTGGCAGCCTCGCTCTCAGGCTCCGGTTTTGAGATCATGGAGATCATCCTGCCTGATGGAGAGGAATACAAGAATCTGGCATCGGTAGAGAGGATCTATGAACAGCTGCTCAAGATGCGGTTCGACAGAAGGTCTGTGCTGATAGCGCTTGGCGGCGGAGTTATCGGCGACATAACCGGATATGCGGCATCGACCTATATGAGAGGGATCGATTTTATCCAGGTGCCTACCACGCTTCTGGCCCAGGTGGACAGCTCTGTAGGAGGGAAGACCGGCGTTAACCATGCGCTCGGAAAAAATATGATCGGTACATTCTGGCAGCCGCGGCTTGTCTGGGTTGACATCAGCACACTCCATACCCTTTCGCGGAGGAATTTCCTCGCGGGCATGGCCGAAATCATCAAGTATGGCATCATTTGGGACAGTGCTTTTTTTGATTTTCTTGAGAAGAAACGGGAAACCCTTCTCAGTCTTAACCCTGACGACCTTATCCATATTATCAGACGCTCCTGCGAAATTAAGGCTGACGTGGTGTCACGGGATGAACGCGAGTCCGGTCTCAGGGCCATATTGAACTTTGGCCATACCATAGGCCATGCGATCGAGACTGCCACGGGATATACTACATTTCTTCATGGTGAAGCAATTGCCATCGGGATGCATGTTGAGGCAACGATCGCCCATGAGATTGGTCTCATCGGCAGCGAGGAAGTCTCAAGAATACAGCACCTTTTGAAGACCTTCGGCCTTCCGACCGAGATACCCGCAGATATCGATCTTGCCGCAATCTTTGGGGCCATGAAACTGGATAAAAAAACTGTTTCCGGCGATGTGAAGTTCATTCTTCCCGACAAGATAGGCAGGGTCAAAATACAGGGTAATATACCCGAGAAGGCAGTTCAGCAGGCGGTTAATAAGACGTTGACAAAGTAGACAGGCAAATGATACTTCGTCTGCTGTCCGCAAGTCTATTTTCTGTGTTCTTGCCCTTGGTTGTGACACCCAGCATTCCCAGTTTTTGTTTGTTGTCAATAAAGAGAATTGTCCGGTTTTTGTTTTGACACACAGAGCCAAAACTGGGATAATATAGGCTGAAAAATCAAGGTAAATGCGGGCTGATGAAAAAAAAGACCATACTGCTTTTTGTAAAAAACAGATCTGTTATTACTTTTCTTGAAACCTTCTTCAAGCTTTCGGGAAAATACCGCCGGGTGAACTGCGATTCTGCTGACGCGCTGCGCGACGGTCTCGCAAAATTCTCCCCTTCTGCTGTCATTGCGGATAATGCCCTCCTGCCGCTTGTTCCCGCTGTGCAGTCCAAAGTCCCTGTGCTCGCCATGATTGAAGGGGCGCGGGGAAGGGGCATTGCAGCAGCTATTGATCACAAGGCCGATCTTTACCTTCACAAGCCGTTCCTTGACAGGGATCTTGAGCACAAGCTTGCACTGATAATAAAGCTGAAAGAGGAAAACAGAGCGCTCCGGCAGGAGGTGCAGAACCTCCAGACCATCAATGACCTTGTTCAGCTCATATCTTCTACGCGCGATCCTCACGAACTTCTGTACAGGATCGTCAAAAAGATCGCCGAGATCATGCCGGTGACGCGGTGCTCGATCATAAGAATTGACTGGCTCCGCAAGTTTGCCTATGTTGTCGCCAGTTATGAGACACCGAATCTGACCGCCATCAAGCTGAGCCTCAAGAAGTATCCGGAGATCGAAGAGGCGCTGCTCAACAAGAAGCCGGTTGTTATCAGGGATATCATGTCTGATCCGCTTATGGCCCCTGTAAGGGACATTGTCGGGCCTCTCGGTATCCGTTCCATTCTTGTTATGCCGATCATCTTCGAGGAAAAGGTGATCGGCACCCTGTTCCTGAGGACCTCGAGAACATTGCACGAGTTTACCGAGAATGAAGTTCAACTGTTGAGGACCATATCCGATGCCTCTGCAAACACGCTCTACAATGCCTTTCTCTTCTCTCAGGTAGAGGATGAGAAGACCAGGCTTGAGAAGCTTGCCATCACAGACTATCTGACCGGCATTTATAACATCCGTTATTTTTATCACCGCATCATCGAAGAATTCAGCCGCTCGGACAGATACGGTCTGCCGATCAGCTGTCTCATGCTTGACATTGATTTTTTCAAGAAGATCAATGATACGTACGGTCACAAGACCGGCGACGCCGTATTGAAGGAATTTGCCCAGCTGTTGAAACATTTCACCCGCAAGAGCGATGTCCTTGCGCGCTATGGAGGAGAAGAGTTTATCGTCATGCTTCCCCATACTTCCCTTGACGGGACTGTGGCAGAAGCAGAAAGGATCCGCAATGCGATCAAGAACCATAAATTCAAGAGCCTCTCGAACCAGACCGGCATAACTGTAAGCATCGGCATCTCCGTCTTCCCGAGCGCCAGGATCAAAACCCACGATGAGCTCATCTCTGCTGCTGATGATGCCCTGTATGAGGCCAAGAAGAGCGGCAGAGATCGAGTAATTGTTTTTGATTAACCTGTCTTCCCCTGATCGGCGGCACTGTCGAGACCGGAAGCAGGCAATCTAAGCAACGTCATGGATATCATCACCTCTCACCTCAATGCCGATTTTGATTCCCTTGCCTCGATGATCGCAGCAAGAAAGCTTTATCCTGACGCCTTCCTCGCATTCCCGGGGTCTCAGGAGCGCAAGGTCCGGGATTTTATCGAGGTCTTTAATCCTGTTGAGATCAGGAAGCTCAGGGATATTGACCCTGCCGAGATCAGGAGACTTATCATTGTTGATACCAAGCAGCCGGACCGGATCGGCATGTTTGCCGATGTCGCAAAGAACAAGAATGTCCAGGTGCATATCTTTGACCATCACCCCATCGAAGACGGAGACATCCGCGGCAGTGTCGAGCGGATAGAAACCGTGGGGGCAACCACGACGATCTTTGTTGAGCTGCTGAAGGAAAAGGGACTTGCTCCGGACCCCATGGAGGCGACCATCCTTGCCCTGGGTATCTATGAAGAAACAGGCTGTTTTCTCTTTCCTTCCACGACCGAGCGGGACCTCAGTGCAGTCTCCTATCTCATTAAACGGGGCGCCATCCTCAATATCGTATCAGAATACGTTAAGACCGAATTGGCCAAGGAGGAACTGGAGATCCTCAATGAGCTGCTGAAATCCTCCCGGGAACTGGTCATCAAAGGGATACGGGTCATGATCGCAAAAACTTCCCGGGATCCCTATTTCGGTGATGCAGCCCTTCTTGCACACAAGATCATGGACCTGGAAGACATAGACGCTGTTCTTCTGATATTGGGCATGCAGGGAAGGATCATCCTTGTCGGCCGAAGCAGGGCTAAAGAGTTTGATGTTGCGGACCTTTTAAAGGAGTTTGGCGGGGGAGGCCATCATGCTGCGGCATCCGCAACTATTAGGGGCGATTCCCTGGAGACCGTTGAAGAACAGGTTCTCAGGAGGATCCCGGACCATATAAAGCCGGGAAAGGTCGCTGCTGACATAATGACCAGTCCGGTTATTGTGATCCCCTGGGACAGTACGATCAGAGAAGCTGAAGATAGCATGACCAAGTTTGGAGTCAACGTTCTGCCGGTGGTAAAGGATGGTGAATATGCAGGCCTCATATCACGGG
This sequence comes from Nitrospirota bacterium, assembly GCA_016214855.1. Taxonomy (NCBI): domain Bacteria; kingdom Pseudomonadati; phylum Nitrospirota; species Nitrospirota bacterium. The sequence goes on from JACRMT010000002.1 coordinate 82,317, forward strand.
AGACGGTCGAAAAAGCTATATTCCACGGGTTCAAGAAGAACCCCATAGCTGATTTCTGTTCAACCGAAAAACTTACTGCAACAGCAGATACCCCTATCAGGGACATCGAGACCATGATGATAGAGCATAACCAGAAATTCATGGCGGTGCTGGAGGGGCAGAGGATCACGGGCGCCATTACCAGGACGGATCTGCTCAGGGTGCTGTATGAGGAATTTCTGAAAAAACGTCGTATTGATAAGGAAGAAACGGCTGATATTCATTTTTCGAGCCGTAACCTTTCCTCATGGCTCAGAGACAGATTCCCTGGCGAGATATTCAGCATCCTGAAGCTCTCCGGTACGGTTGCCGAACAATTGGGATTCAGTGCTTACCTTGTCGGCGGATCGGTGAGGGACCTGCTTCTCGGAAAACAAAACCTTGACCTTGATCTTGTGATCGAGGGCGGCGGCATCAGATTTGCCAATATCCTTGCAGAACAGATCGGCGCAAGGGTCAGGCCCCATCCCAAGTTCGGCACGGCCCAGGTCAAACGGGGCGCATTGCGCATTGATATAGCCACCGCGCGCACGGAATATTATGAGTCGCCTGCAGCCCTTCCCAAGGTCGAAACATCATCAATCAAGAAGGACCTTTACCGCAGGGACTTTACAATCAACACCCTTGCCATCAGGCTTAATCCCAATGATTTCGGCCTGCTCATCGATTTCTTCGGCGGTCAGCGCGATCTGAAAGAAAAGACCATTCGGGTCCTCCATAATCTCAGTTTTGTTGAGGACCCTACCCGTGCATTCCGTGCAATACGGTTCTCTGAGCGGTTCGGGTTCAGACTGAGCAGGCACACGGCATTCCTGATGAGATCAGCCATCGAGATGAATCTTTTTGCCAAACTCTCAGGGGCACGCCTGTACGAGGAGCTTCTTCTCTCCTTTAATGAAACAAATCCCGTGCTTACGTTGAAAAGACTTTCCGATCACGGGCTGCTGAAGGTGATCCACGAGAGGATCATTTTCGACAAGCAACTCGAGAGCGACTTTGAATCCACGGCCGAGACCCTTGCCTGGTATAACCTCCTTTATCTCGACGAAAAGATCGAAAAAGGAATACTGTATCTCATGACACTCCTGTCCCACCTCAATGACCACGAACGTGCTGATGCCCTTGCGCGTCTTTCGACGCCGCCAAAAGCCAGGAACATCATCACAGAGGGCGTGAAGCAGCAGCGGCAGATCCTCGCCGGACTTCCGTCAAAAGATCCTGCAAGCCTTTATCACCTTCTCTCTGAAAGGGAACTGGAAATAATTCTCTTTTCCATGTCTTCCACAAAGGATGCGAGAAAGAAAAAGGACATTTCCCACTTTCTTGTTGAACTCCGAAAGGTCAGGCCGATTCTCAAAGGGAATGATCTGAATGCATTGGGGCTGCCTCAAGGTCCGCTTTACGCGAAGATCCTGCATGAACTTCTCAATGAAAAGCTTGCCGGAAATCTGCCTGCAGCGGAAGATGAGATAGCATTCGTAAGAAATAATTATCTTCGATGAGCGAATCCCGAGTTTTCGGGAAAGAATTTGACGCTGCAAATGAAATCTGATAGGCTTAAATCAACTACAAGACAAACGGAGACAGGTTATGGACGAGACCCTTCAGCAACTTATCGAACTTGCGGCATCGCGGGGCAATAACTATGTAAAGGGTGTTTCAACTCTCGACGAACTGCCGGGCAAGCTGGCTGAACTGGGCGTTCTTCTGCTCGAAAAGTCAAAGGTCATCGAGAATTCCGGCAACAGCAGGCTTAAGGAAGAGGTCATAGAGCTCCAGAACAAGATCGATGATATGAGAAAAACCCTTTTCGCAAGCAAACTGCTTATCAAGTAGTATACGCCGGCATCGCAATGGAACCTCTTATTGCGCCGCTGACAGCAGTTTACCGATCCGCGTTATGATTGCCAACAGGCTTATCTCAGAAAAAAGCCCCTATCTCATGCAGCACGCCTATAACCCGGTCGACTGGTACCCATGGGGTCAGGAGGCCTTTGACAAGGCAGCACGAGAGAATAAGCCGATCTTTCTTTCAATAGGATATTCCACATGCCACTGGTGCCATGTCATGGAAAAGGAGTCCTTTGAAGATGAACAGGTGGCCGGGCTGATGAATGATGCCTTTGTTTCAATAAAGGTGGATCGCGAGGAGAGACCGGATATAGATCATGTTTACATGACGGTCTGCCAGCTTATGGCCGGCAATGGTGGCTGGCCCCTCACCATCATCATGGCTCCGGACAAGCAGCCGTTCTTTGCCGGCACCTATTTCCCAAAGAAAGCTGCTTTCGGCAGAATTGGCATGGCTGACCTGATCCCGCGTCTGAAGCAGATGTGGGAAACTGACCGGCAAAAGCTCATTCAGCTTTCCGAAGAAATAACAGCCCGGCTTTTGCGGGAAAATACCGCTCCAGCGCCTGCGGAGCCTGAGGAAGCAGTTTTTCACGAGGCCTTTGAGCAGCTGATCAATCAGTTCGACCATGACAACGGAGGGTTCAGCCAGGCCCCAAAGTTCCCTGCACCGCACATACTGCTTTTCCTCCTGCGATATGGGAAGCGCACAGGCAATCAGGAGGCGCTGCATATGGCGACAAAAACCCTCAATGCCATGAGAGATGGTGGCATCTATGATCATATCGGCTTTGGTTTTCATCGTTATTCAACAGACGCCCGTTGGCTGGTGCCCCATTTTGAAAAGATGCTGTACGATCAGGCAATGCTCTGCATTGCCTACACCGAGGCTTTTCAGGCGACCGGCAACGAGGACTTTCGTAACACTGCAGAAGATGTCCTCTCCTATATATCCCGGGACATGACGTCTCCTGAGGGCGGCTTTTATTCTGCAGAAGACGCAGACAGTGAAGGTGAAGAGGGCAGATTCTATGTTTGGACGCATAGTGAAATTACCGGGGCGCTCGAACCTGGTGACGCTGAACTTATATGTTCGTCGTTCAATATTCAGAGGGAGGGCAACTTTTTTGACCAGGCAACGAATGACCGGACAGGCTCGAACATCCTCCACCGGGGCCAGCAACCAGATGCAACAGCGCAGAAAAAAGAACTTACTGCCGCAGAGCTGCCGGATCGCATAAAAAAAGCCCTCGCGCGCCTATTTGCGGTTCGGGAGCAGCGAATTCATCCGGACAAGGACGACAAGATCCTGACAGACTGGAACGGTCTCATGATAACAGCCTTTGCAAAAGCGGCAAAGGCCTTTCAAAGACCTGACTATGCCGCTGCAGCAGCGAAGGCTGCCGATTTCATTCTGAGCCGTCTTCGCACGCCGGATGGCCGTCTTATTCACCGTTACCGCGATGGAGATGCCTCGCTGCCGGCGCATACAGATGACTATGCCTTTTTCATCTCCGGGCTTATAGAGCTGTACCTGGCTGGCTGTGAACCTCGTTATCTTGAAGAAGCCCTTCGACTGAACAGTATTTTTATCCGCCATTTCTGGGACAACGTTCAGGGCGGCTTTTTCTTTACTGCAGATGACGGAGAAAAACTGCTTGTGCGCAGGAAAGAGATCTATGACGGAGCAGTACCTTCCGGGAATTCCATGGCACTGTTTAATCTTCTGCGCCTCGCTGGTATCACAGGAGATGTATCCCTTGCTGAAATGGCTTCAAAGGCAGCCCGGACCTTTTTTACCATGGTCAGACAGGCGCCGACAGCATATACATATTTTCTCATGGCACTTGACTCCCGATTTGACGGAACCCTGAAAAATCAATAGGGCTCATAACATGGTATAATGATCCCAATAATATGGAACAGAACAAGGCTGATCTGACAGAGTTATTCCGCAGGGGATTGGTAAAGGCCGATATGGTCCTGCATGTTTTTGCTGCCTTGTTGCTGCTTGCAGCATGCGGTTTTATCTTTTACTATGCTGTTTTAAATCTCGCAAATCCGAGCCGGGACTCCATTATTCATTTAATAAATGATGTGCTTCTTGCCCTGATCATCCTTGAGCTGCTCTGGACAGTCATCAGGTTCCTGAAAAAACAGAAGTTTTTCCTGGCCCCCTTCCTTGCCATCGGCATTATCGCTGCAGTCAGAAGGATCCTGCTGATAGAGGCACAGACCTCATTTATGGAGCATGTGCCTTCTGAGAAACTCTATGAGATTGGACTAAGCGCCTTTGTGGTCATAACCCTGATGGTCGCCTATTATCTTTCGGTCAAGGCACAGAAACTCGAACAGTAACCGGGCGGTTAAAGAGCACCGAAATTTAGTTGATACCGTTCTGAGAATTCCTCGTACGTATACTTATGCTCCTGCGTGCCATATTGTTCTACAGCATAGGCAGCAGCCACTGCGCCGATCTTTGCAGCGTCTTCGATATTCTTTCCCATGGCAAGTCCCTTGAGGAGGCCGGAGCGGTATGCATCCCCTGCGCCGGTGGGATCCAGGACCTGAGATGCCTTTGCCGCAGGAATTGTTATATCGCGGCTGCTCATGCTGATAAGGGAGCCCTTGTCGCCGAGCGTTGTAATGATCATCTGTGTCAGGGCGAGGATCCCGTCCTTGTTCAGGCCTGTCATCTTCATGATCACCTCAAGTTCATAGTCATTCGTGATCAGCATCATGGAATCCTGTATCCATTCTCTAAGCTGTTCGCCGGTCCATAAGGTAAGTGACTGTCCCGGATCGCAGATATACGGTATGCTCCTTTCCCTGCAGCGTGCGGCATAGCCGATCATATCCTGAAGATTGCCTGGGGCAATGATCATGATAGAACTTTTCGGATCAGCTGAACTGACATCGTAGTTTGTTGCCTGTTTCATGGCACCGGGATTAAATCCGGTGATCTGATTGTCTGACTTGTCTGTGGTAATGTACGCGCCGGCAGTGAACTCTTCCCGAATGATCGTGATGCCTTCATTCGATATGGCATGCGTTTTCAGCCAGTCAAAATAGTTCTCATAATCCTTGCCGATCGTCGCTATGATGACCGGCCTCTCGCTGAGCAGGCTGAGGGAATAGGCAATATTGCCTGCAGTGCCGCCGAACTTCTCCTGCAGGCTGGTGACATTAAAGCAGACATTCAGCACATGGATCTTGTCCGGCAGGATATAGTCGGCAAACGAGCCGGGGAAGTCCATGATCCTGTCATATGCCATAGAACCTGAGATAAAGATATTCATAATTGGTCTCCCTTATTCACGTGGCTCTTCACTGAGCCTTCAACTTCAAAATTGAACAATCTTCAGCCCAAGGGCCTTTCCACCCGCAGCCATGATATGATCGGCAGTCGCAAGACTTTCAGCAGCAATCTCCTTGGCGATCATAAGGTGCAACGCATCGAGAGTTCTGATCGGGATATCCGCAAGAAGTGCCATCAAATTAATCGTACCAGATGCCAATCCGGCCGGAAAGGGATGACATATCAAATGTCTCTGGCGTATATCCTCCTGAAACGTTGAGAAAATCTCCATCTCCATCTTGAGGGTAATACTTTTCTCTCTCCGGCGGCGTGCAAGCAGGCAGCGCATCTCTACTATGGTCAGATCACTAATGGCAACAGGGCCATGCTGCTGCAGATATTCCTCCACATCCTCGGAGTGTGCCTCGTTGATATACCATTTTGCTAGTGCACTGGTATCGAAGTAGATCAAGGCCCTCATCGAGCGTCTCTGTCCTCACGGACCAGTTTTTCGCTCCCTTTCTTCATGCGTATCATCTTGTCCCGGAGATCCTTATGAGACGGAACAGGCCGGCCCTTTCCGAGCTGAACTACGCGGGCGACGGCCTTCCCTCTTTTTGTGATGATAATTTCTCCTTCAGCCTCCAGCACATCATCAAGGTGCGACAATGATTGCCGGGCCTGTCTGATTGTAAGAGTCTTCATAACCTGGCCTCCTATAGAGCTGCTTATGTCATGTGCTACATATTTACCTTATTGTAGCACATGACAATCACAAAGGGAACCTGAAGCACTCAGGAGTCGGGATTTGGCAGTGGTTGCCGGCGCGTATAAATATTTCCTCCAAAAAGGACGTCCCAATACTGAAGAGATTATGATTAAGGCACTAAAAGAATTTAAGAGTCCCCAAATGGCATTTTACCTGAGGAAGTCGAGCAGCCAGAAACTCCGTGAAGCAGCAGAAGAGTGGATAGAGCACAACCCTGTTATTGTCGGTCCGTAAAAGGAAGATTATAAATAACCAGTTCCCATCTGAAGCTTAGTTAAAGACTTTATTTCCCTGCAAGTGTCTTTAGCACATCCTCTGCCAGCTTCTTCGTGAAACCCGGCAAACCGGAGATCTCTTCGGCAGAGGCTTTTTTTATTGCCTCTATACTGCCAAAATGATCGAGCAATGCGAACCGCCTTTTCCTGCCGAGACCGTAGATGCTCTCAAGCGCTGACTCAAACATCCTCTTGGCACGCTGCTTCCGGTGATAGCGGACAGCGAACCGGTGAACTTCGTCCCGTATTTTTCTGAGAAGGAGAGAGGCCGGCCTGCTGTTATCAATAAGGACCGGCTCATCCCTGTCTTTCATAAAGATCCTGTCAGGGTCCTTTGCGAGCCCCACAACAACCGGCCGATAATCCTCACCCCCCTCACTCCCCCCTTGGCAAGGGGGGAAGAAAAGCGGGGTAAATACTTCCAATGCCACATTCAGATGCTCTCTTCCCCCATCAATAATGATCAGGTCCGGCAGTATGGGCTCATTTATATGGCTGTCTCCCTGAGCTATCCTGTTGTCTTTTTTCTTAACCTTAACCTCGGTCTCATCCCCTCGCCCTTCGCCGATGCTCTTAACTGTTCTCCTGATCATCTCCCTCATCATGGCATAGTCGTCAGGACCCTTGACCGCGTCCATGCTGATATTTCTGTACAGGGACTTATCGAAATCGCCATTCTTCCAAACAACAAAGGCGCCTCCGGCAGATGTGCCGGTTATGTTCGATATATCGAAAGCACCGATGCTTTCCGGGACCTTTTTCAGGCCGAGGAGCGATGCCACCTCCGACAACACTTCAGGACCTGACTCTGCTTTCCTGGTTTTTATGATCTCCCGGCTATTTTCCTCTGCCATGCTCACCAGCTTTCGCTTTATCCCTCTTACCGGGACTGTGATCCTGGCCCTGCTTCCTCTTCTGTCTGAAAGCCACTGCTCAAGCACATTCCTGTCCTCAGGCATTTTGGAGCAGTAGAGCTCAGGAGCAGGGAGGATCTCTCTGCCATAGAACTGCTCAATGAAATTTCTGAAAAGGTATCCATCCTTTTCCCCCGTCGTATGCCTCTGCTCAAAATCCCTTGTTCCGATCATCACGCCATTTCTGATAAAAAAGAGCTTGAACACCACACTATCATCCTGTCTGAAGAACCCTATGACGTCGGCATCCCCCAGTTCAGGTGAAACCACTTTCTGAGATTCTGACACGGACCGTATTGCCCTGATCCTGTCTCTGATCATCGCTGCCTCCTCAAATCGCATCTCTTCAGAAAGCAACATCATTTTTCTTTCGAGCGATTCAAGCAGTTTCCTGTTTTTCCCTTCAAGAAGAAGCTCGATCTCCCTGATCATCTGCATATATTCTGCGTGGTCGACCTCGCCGGAGCAGGGACCGATACATTTCTTCATCTGAAACTGGATGCAGGGCCGCATCCGCTTTTCGAGCGAATATCTGCAGTTTGGAATATGGTAGTGATTCCGGATAAAGAAGAGGGTCTCCCACATGGCACCGGCAGGCACATACGGTCCGAAATACCGCGCATCGCCCTTCCGGATCCTTCTTGCGACTTCAAGCCGTGGCCACTTCTCATGCAGTGTGAGTCTCAGGTAGGGGTAGCTTTTATCATCCCGCAGAAGGATATTGTAACGGGGCTTATGCTGTTTGATCAGGTTTGCCTCAAGAATAAGCGCCTCCAGCTCATTGCCCGTTACCGTGAATTCGAAGTCTGCAACGCTCTTCATCATGGCAGTCTTGCGCTCGTCAAGGCCTGCTGCTTTCTGAAAATAGCTCCTTATGCGGTTCTTCAGGACCTTGGCCTTGCCTACATAGAGGATCTTTCCCTGAGCGTCCCTGAAAAAATAAACACCCGGCTTTCCCGGGATAGCAGCAAGTTTTTCCTGCATAAGCTTAGATTAGGGATAACTGCTCAGGTGAATAGACCGCAGACGATCAGCAACTGCAATACCTGAACATCTACAGACTATCCACCTGAGTTGTATTACTTTGCCATTGCCTTCAGCTTATCTATCTCTGCCTTGATAGCGCCGGCATCAGGGGCATTGGGAGCGAGAGCGAGGGCCTTTTCAAAATACTTTATTGCCTGCTTGCTGTCCTTGAGGTCGTAGGTGAGTACAACCGCCATATTCTTGTTCGCATTGATATGGTTGGGGTTGAGCTCGAGAGCCTTATTATATTCCTTGACCGCAATATCGGGGTTGCCGGATTCTCTCAGACATGTGCCCATATCAACCCTGACATCAACGTTCTTTGGATCAAGTGCAAGCGCTTTTTGGTACGGCTCAACTGCCTCTGCAAACCGTTTTGCATCCATCAATATATTCCCGAGTTCGATCCATGCATTGATATTCTTCGGGTCTTTTGCAGCCACCTCCTGAAGCATCTTTACCTTGTCAAAGCCCTGGACCGGGCCGCTGCTGACAGGCCCCTGTCCGGGTTGTCCGACAGGCGGCTGGAACTGCGGTTTTGAATCGTCCTTCTGGCAACCGTATACGGCAAATGCGGAAAGAAAAATAGCAATAGCGATCTTTTTCATGTCAGTCTCCCGGATATAAATTTAGGCTGCTATTATACCAGAAGTCATTTCTGCCGGAAAAGAGGCGGCCAGTCAACCACTCCTTGAGAGACCCGGCTATGGTGTCCTCTTTTGAAAGTCCATCTCATGCCAGTATCCCTTCTCAGCCATGGCATTTATCACGCTTTTTCTGGTGATAAGTCCGACCAGCAGCTTGTCCTGCACGACCGGAAGGACGGTAAAACTGTCAGAATACAGCAAAGATGCAAGGTCCTCGACCGATGTCTCAACAGACACGGTAACCGGTTTGCTGCAGACGTTGTGGTCAGGATGACCGCAGCTCATGATCGATTCTGCGCTGAACTCGTGGATCGTCCTGCCCTCTTTGACGGCACTCAACAGATCGTATTCTGAAACTATGCCAACGACTTCATACTCATCGTTAATTACCGGCAGCGCAGGGTAGGGACACATCAGCTTCTGGACCACTTCATCACCCTTCATTTTCATTGGGATGCTTACCCTTGGATACATAATGTCTCTCGCTGTAATACAGGACATGGCAACCTCCTTAAATCAAGAAATATTCAATTCCGCCCGGTTGAATTCCGGGCCGGTATGGCTTGGTAACGTCATACTTTTTCAGATCACCATTTCCGGTTGATCAGCAGGTTTGGAAATCGATGCCAGTCTCAGCACATCCATGCGCTCAACCAGGCTTATCGTTTCCGCCTCCATATCGAATTTCCGCAATACCTAATAAGAATCTTCTGCTTCTGCCGCTCCCGTCATGTCGGCGGTTCGTTATGCTCCAGCAAATTCATGATCACCGCGTCAGGTTTCGGCAGTCCGGCCAGCTTCCATACGACCGCAGGATTGAGAAACTGTTCGCTGATACAGTTCTTCTCCTGGTGCAGGTTCTTGCAGATAGACTTGATGACCGGAAAATAGTTGTACTGCTCATAATAACTTCTAACGAACTTCAGGACATCAAGCTGTTCATATGAAAGATCCCTGATTCCTTCCCGCTCTGCCAGAGCAAGCGCGATGTTTTCATCCCAGTCATGAAAGTTGGCGAGGTACCCTTCCTCGTCTACATAGGCAGAAGTCCCGCAGCATTCAATGATACACTCATTGGATTGCTGCGGCTGGTCGTTCAGGAAATTATGTATTAACTGTCCTATCTGGCTCCCCAGATATACACATTTGATGCCGTCCATACATCCATCTGCATCTTCTTTCTCAAGATGGGTGGAGAGAAGATGAGACCCCTTCCGGAAATTGACGACAAAAGCATTTTTTTCCTCACTGAAGACAAGGTTCACCAGGATGCCGTTCTTTTCTATCTCAGGATACATCTCCATGATCTTATCCTTTAGTGCGACTACGGTGTAGCCCATGGTTACTCCTTCCCGTTGCAGGAGCTGATGTATTGTGCAGAAACTGGCGCCTGATCTCGAACGCTTCGGGCAGCCAGCATGATCGATGCCTGCGTCTGATTAGCCTCAACATTGTTCATCCAACACCCTATCTGCGAACCGAGATATTGGAACTTGACGCCGCCCATGCATGCATCAGTTTCATCTTTTTCAAGATGGGTGGCAAAAACACTCAATCCCTTCCTGAAATTCACAAAATAGGTATTCTTTTCTTTGCTAAAAACGAGGCCGATCTGTATGCTGTTCTTTTCTATCTCCGGGTACATCTCCAAGATCTTATCCTTTAGCGCAGCAATGGTGTAGCCCATAGCCCCTCATTTATGTCTTGAAAAAATTCAGCCGTTCCATTTTCTTGAATGCCCAGGCATCTGCAAACAGTTCGTCTTCCCCGATCTGCGGCAGGCTTGCGCATCTTGCACCCCTGCGGGCTGTTCAGCACAAGTTTCAGCGGCCTTGCCCGATCAGGTTCCGCAATGCCCTGTTTCCCGCACCGCTCAGCGATATTGTTCATAAAAAGCTTATCTTCAGGCCGAAGACAGTATGCTTCCATAAGATAATTGAACAGCTCTTTATGATCTTCCGGATACTTCATACATTCATTTTGCTGCCTGCGAGCCGGTTATTCAAGAGGGCCAATTAACCTTTGTCGTCAGTATCTGGGGAGATTCGATGTAAGTATTACCCTACAAAACCTTTCCTCTTCTTCTGCGGTTTTGGCAGGGGCCTTTCGTGATAGAATAGTAAGGCTTCTGGCAAAAAAGGCGGCAGAGGGCGTATGGCAAGAGAAAAGAAAGACCTGATAAAAGAAAGCCGAAAACAGAAACGCAGAAGAGCGAATAAAACACCCGCGGCATTCCCTGAAAGGAGATGCCATGAGCAGAATGAAGAACTGCGAAGGGCAATGGAAGATCTCGAGGAGTCCCGCAGCAGATATTCTGAACCGGCACGGCGGCGCACAGTAGAAATACAGAGAACTAACGATGAACTTATGACCGAAATCACCGCGCGGAGTGAAGCAGAGGAGCGGATAAAGCACCTTGCATCCTTCCCTCAGTTAAACCCAAACCCTGTTATTGAGGTAGATTACTTCGGCAACATCATCTTCGCCAATCCGGCAACTGAACGTTTTTTGGAAGGGCTGGGCATGGAAAAAAGGGATGCATCCGTATTCCTCCCAAAGGACCTGCATCTTATCCTGGCGGATATGGACAAGAACGCCGAATCTTCTGTTTCCCGCGATATCGCTATCGCGGATAAATTTTTCAATGAAACCATACAAATTCTTCCCCAATTCAAGGTTGTTCGTCTTTATGCCTCGAACATAACCGAACGCAAACGGGCTGAGGAGGCGCTGCACAATAGCGAAGAGTTCTATCGGCAGACCCTCGAATCGATCCCTGGCATGGTGTTTACGACGAGGGCAGACGGCTATTGCGATTATCAGAGTCAGCAGTGGGTCGATTTCACCGGAGTGCCGATGAAAGAACATCTCGGCGACGGCTGGAACAAACTGCTGCATCCCGATGACCGGCCGCATGCCTATGCAGCCTGGTATGCGGCGGTCGAGGGACGTGCTCCTTATGACCTTGAATACAGGGTGCGGAGGCATGACGGCGAGTACGAATGGTTCAAGGTGCATGGCCGGCCGATCCGCGACTCAGCCGGGCATATCGTCCGCTGGTTCGGAACCGCGCTGAATATCGATCGACTGCTCAAAACACAGCAGGCGCTTCAGGCAAGCGAAACAAAATACCGCGCCCTGTTCACAAATATGATCAGTGGTTTTGCGCTCCATAAAATTATTCTGGACGACGCGGGGAGCCCGGTTGACTATATATTCCTCGAAGTGAACAGGGCCTTCGTAAGACTGACCGGCCTGAAGGAAGAGCAGGTGATCGGCAGGCGCGTAACTGAGGCCCTGCCGGGAATTCAGAATGATCCGGCTGACTGGATCGGCATATACGGCAAGGTTGCACTGAACCGAAAAGAAGTTCACTTTGAGCAACACAACGAACTCCTCGATACGTGGTTTGCCGTCTCCGCATACAGCCCGATGCAGGGCTTTTTTGTGACGATCTTTGAGGACATCAGCGAGCGCAAGCGCACAGAAGCTGCCTTAACAGAAAGCGAGGAGCGTTTCCGCCGCATCGCCGAAACCAGCGTTGACCTGATCTTCCAGCTGGACCCTGAGGGCAGGATCACCTACTGTTCCCCTGCGATCAAATCCTTCGGATACGAAGCAGACAAAGTCCTGGAACGATCTTTTGCCGAGTTCATACCGTGCGATGAACAGGCTTCGGCTTATAATGCGCTGCAGCGGGTAATTTCCGGTGAAATTTTAAACCTCTTTGAACTCAGAGCGCTGCGACCGGACAACTCGGTTGTCTTCTGTGAGATAAGTGCAACACCGATCGTGAAAAATGGCGCGATAGTCGGGATCCAGGGAATAGCCCGCGATATCACTGACCGAAAACAGGCAGAAACGGAACTGCGCGAGGCACACGATGAGCTTGAGGAGCGCGTCAGAGTGCGAACGTCCGAACTGTCCGGGCTTAATGACGACCTCGAGGCCGAGATCTATGAACGCAGAAAAGCAGAAAACAGGCTTGCGCGCATAAACGCGCTCTATTCGATTCTCTTTCGGGTGAACGAGGCGATAGTCCGCATCCACAATCCCGAAAGGCTGTTTGAACAGACCTGCCGTATTGTTGTTGACAGCGGCCTCTTCAAGATGGCATGGATCGGATTTGTAGATCCTGATACCGCAAAGGTAAAACCTGTAGCCAGCGCAGGCGACAGCGGCAAATACCTTGACCGCATCACGATCATCGCCAGTGATGTCCCTGAAGGACAGGGGCCGACCGGCAGGGCAATCATCGAGGGGAAGACAATGGTATGCCCTGACATTGAGAATGATCCGACCATGCTCCTCTTTCGCGAAGCAGCCCTCAAGGAAGGTTTTCGCTCCTCTGCATCCTTTCCGCTACGCGCCGGATCCACCGTTATCGGCGCCTTTAATACCTACGCAGACAGCCCTCGCTTCTTCACTGACGAGGAGATTAAGCTGCTTTCTTCGCTGGTTGAAGATATCTCCTTTGCGATCGAGACCATGGCCGGAGAGAAGAAGAGGATAGAGGCAGAGCAGACTGTGCTGGCATCAGCGCATGAGATCGAAGACCTGTACAACTATGCGCCCTGCGGGTACCATTCTCTGGACAGGGACGGAAGGATCGTCAGGGTCAATGACACTCAACTTTCCTGGATGGGCTATAAAAGAGAGGATGTCATGGGGAAAAAGATATCCGATTTCTGCACCGAAGAGAGCAGGAAGATCTTCAGCATAAAATTCCCTCAATTCCTGAAAACGGGAAAGGCAGCTGATCTTGAATTTGAATTTGTTCGCAGAGACGGATCCATCCTGCCTGTCAGCATCTCTGCAACGGCTGTCCGCGATAAAGACAACAACTTTGTCATGACTCGTACAACGGTGATGGACATCACCGAACGCAAGGCGCGGGAACGGCAGACCGAGGCAGCCAACAATGTGCTCAAACTCTTCGCCGCAACTGCTGCACGTGAAGACTATCTTAATGCCCTTGTCAGCCAGCTCAGGATATGGTGCGGATGCAGCGCTGTCGGCATACGGCTTATCGGCGAGGAAGACGATGTGCCCTTTGTAGCCTGTAGGGGATTCAGTGAGGGATTTATTAAACAGGAAGGCAGCCTCATACTCGGAAAGGACTCCTGCGCCTGCACCAGGGTGATCAACGGGAAGCCACGCAGGGCAGAGACAAATTTCATGACCAAAGGCGGTTCTTTTGTCTGCAATGACACGTCCGATCTCTGCTCCAAAAATCTGCGTGACTTTTACCGGCATGCCTGCATCCGGGAAGGTTTTTCTTCCCTGGCCGTAGTACCAATCCGGTACCGCAGCAGGGTGATAGGTGCGGTCCATCTTGCTGATCCGCAAAATAACGCATTTACCCCCCCTGTCATTAACTTCATCGAGGCCATAACGCCTCTTGTCGGCGAGGCCCTGCACCGGTTCTCCATTGAGGAAGAGCTGACAACCTCCCGGGAAGAGCTGCGCGCCCTTTCTGCCCATCTGCAGGAGGCCCGTGAAGAGGAGCGTATTAAAATAGCCAGGGAGATCCATGACGAACTGGGCCAGATCCTTACTGCAGCAGGGATCGAGTTATCTCTGATAAAGAACCGGTATAAAGACCATGCTCCGATAAAGAAGGCTGCCACATCGGTCATCGGCATGCTTGATAATGCCGTAGCGGATATACAGAGGATATGCGAGGAGCTGAGGCCGAGAATACTGGACCATCTCGGTCTGCCGGTAGCCATTAAACAGGAAGCAGCGGGCTTTACAAAGCGCACCGGCATACGCTGCTCACTTGATCTTGTCAGTAAAGTTCCCGGCCTGACCGATGAGTCGGCAGTTGCCCTTTTACGCATCGTTCAGGAAGCGCTCACCAATGCTGCAAGGCATTCAGGGGCTACGGCGGTCTCTGTCCGTCTCACGGCTGACAAGAAAAATATTACCCTCGAGGTCACTGACAATGGCAAAGGCATCTCCCGTCAGGAACTCGGAAAGAAGACGTCGCTGGGTCTTATCGGCATGCGGGAACGGGTGCGCGAAATTAACGGTGACGTGACCATACAGGGAACTGCCGGCAAGGGAACTGTTGTGACTGTCCGGATCCCGTCGAAAGAACGCTCAAGGAAGAGGTGACCATGTATAAGATCCTTATTGCAGACGACCATCCGATTGTTCGAAAGGGCCTCAGGCAGATCCTTGAAGAAGGAGGCATTGTCCGGAGCATAGAAGAGGCCGAAAACGGCAGAGAGGCCATCGAAAAGGTCAGGGATGGCAGTTTTGATGTAGTCATGCTCGACATCTCAATGCCGGAGATGGGCGGACTTGAGGCACTTGAGCAGATCAAGAAACTGAGGCCGTCCCTTCCGGTCCTGATCCTGAGCATCTACGCGGAAGAGGAGTATGCAGTGCGCGCCCTGAGATCTGGGGCATCAGGCTATATGACCAAGAAGAGCGCTCCTGACGAACTGATAACAGCCATAAAGAAGATCGCCCACGGTGCACGGTACATCAGTCCGTCCCTTGCTGACTTTCTCGCCTCTCACCTGACCGAAGAGCAGAACAAGCCTCCCCATGAAACCCTGTCGAACCGGGAGTTCCAGGTAATGCGCATGATCGCCACGGGCAGATCCCTGAAAGAGATCGCCTTTGACATGTCCCTCAGCCCCAAGACGATCAGCACCTTCCGGACACGTATCCTTCAGAAGCTGCAGTTACAGAGCAACGCTGACCTGATCCAGTATGCCATAAAGAATAAGCTTGTAGATTAAGATAGAGCTATACCCTGACCTCCTCAACCGGGGTCTTCTTCTGCCCTGTAGGAAAAACCTTACGCTGAACTGCCCATAATTTGACGTGAAAAAGATACATTCGCTGATAGTTTTACCCATCAGGCTCGGTTACTGTAAATGCACGGCGTCCAAATATCACTGTACCCGCGTAGTGAAATATACCGTAACCCGGCAGGAGGTTTAGCGTGAGCGAATTTGTAACTACCGAAATAGAATATGCAGGCTGCGATATCCTGGAATATGCAGAACCTCTGGCAGAAGAACCGGTCTCAATGTTTATGGAGGATGAAGAGACCTCTGCGGAAGACCATTGTCCGGAAGACGGCGCTGATGACGATCATGGGCAATGCGACCCGCTCACGATGTATCTGAGCGAAATAGGTTCCATTCCTCTCCTGAAGAGAAGCGAGGAAACAGAAGTTGCAAAACGAATTGAAGACAACAGGGAAAGGCTGATGAGAGCACTTTTTTCGCTGCCGCTTGCTGTGGAAAAAATGCTGCAGGAAGCAGACCGGGTGCGGCTCAAAGAGGCGCATCTGAACGAGATCATACATCTCTCGGCCGATCCTGATCAGATAAAGGAAGATGAGAGAAAGACTATTTTTGAAGCCATGCGGCAGATAGGCCGCCTGCACAGGATGAAAATTCCGTCTCTGTATCGTGAAAAACTGCCATCCAGGGTCATAGCACTCGGATTAAAATTTGATTTTGTCGAAAAGCTGTTTGGCGAGGTCAATGCAGAAGTACGGGATATGGAAGCCCGCCTGGCAGACATGAACACCAGAAAAGCAAATGCTGAAAGGAAGACATTTGAGGAGAGGACCTGCAGCGCTCTGAGCACAATGCAGGCAGTTCTCCGGACCTGCGCTCATGCCCGCGAAGAGATCAATGAGGCAAAAAACATACTCATCGAAGGAAACCTGAGGCTTGTTGTCAGTACAGCCAGAAGATATGCCGTCATGGGCAAGATGAGCATGCTCGATCTTATTCAGGAGGGGAATATCGGTCTCATGAGATCGGCAGAACTGTTCGACTACCGGAGGGGTTTCAAATTCAGCACCTACGCCACCTGCTGGATCAAGCAGGCGATCACCCGTGCACTATCAAAACACTCAAGGATGATACGCTTCCCGGTGCATACTGCAGACGAGTTGACCAGGATCATCCGGGCCTCAAAGCAGTTGGCAAATGAAATGGCTGAAGAACCCTCCCATGAGAGCATAGCAGAACGGGTAAAGATGCCCGAGCATAAGGTGAGGAGCTTGCTTGAGATGTCGCGGGACCCGCTCTCCCTTCATCATCAGGTCGGCGATGAAGAATCCGAGATGATAGAGCTGATTGAGGACAGGTCAATGCCGTCTCCTCTTGAATCTGTCATTCATACCGATCTCAGGGAAAAGGTGCGACATGCGATCTCAATACTCGACCCGAAGGAGGAAATGATCATCCGCGGACGGTTCAGCATAGACAAGGAAGAACGGACGCTCGAAATGCTGGCCAATGAATTCGGTCTGACCAGAGAACGGATTAGACAGATAGAGACGATAGCCATAAAGAAACTGAAGAGCCATTTTGCAGCGGCATCTGTTTAGTGGTCTGCCCGGGCGACTGCATGAGAATTTTTTTGATGTTCGATTCCACAATCATCCGAAACTGGATAGCAAACGGGCAGCGGTGAAGAGCGCTATGCATACGGAGCAACAACTGATGCGTTATAAGAGTTCCCTTAGGCTGACTCTGCCTTCACTTCTTCAGTAAAGCTGCCTATCCTCTTCAGCTTCTTATAGCGGTCCTCTACCAGTTTCCCGGCAGCCTTGTTCTTCAGCTCTTCGAGAGCTTCAGAGACCTTGTCGGAGATGTTCTTTGCCATCGTCTCAGGGTCCCGGTGCGCTCCTCCTGAGGGCTCAGGGATTATCTCGTCAATGATCTTGAACCCGAGAAGGTCCTGAGCAGTCATCTTCAGGGCCTCGGAAGCACGCGCAAAATCCTCAGGGCCGAGATCGCTCTTCTTCCAGAGAATTGCCGCACACCCTTCCGGGGAGATGACCGAATAAACCGAATGCTCAAGCATATAAAGTCTGTCAGAAACACTCAGCGCAAGTGCGCCGCCGCTGCCTCCCTCGCCAATGACCACAGCAACGATCGGCACTCTGAGACGTGACATATGCATGAGGCTGGAAGCGATCGCCTCGCCCTGGCCCCGCTCCTCGGCACCAATGCCGGGATATGCACCCGGCGTGTCAATAAGCGTAATGATCGGTCTCCTGAACTTCTCGGCAAGTTCCATGAGCCGCATGGTCTTCCGGTACCCTTCCGGGTGCGGCTGTCCGAAGTTCCTGTGGATCCTCTCCTTTGTGCCCCGGCCCTTTTGATGGCCCATGATCACCACAGGCAGTCCGCCTTTCAGCCTGGCTATGCCGCCGACAATGGCCTTGTCATCGGCAAACCGCCGGTCCCCGTGAAGCTCAATGAACTCTTCGGTCATGAGGCCGATATAATCAAGAGTATAAGGCCTGTCCGGATGGCGGGCAAGCAGTGTCTTCTGCCAGGGCGTCAGGTTTGAATAAATCTCTGTTCTCAGCTCCCTGATCTTCTTTTCAAGCTTTTTGATCTCGCCGGAGAGATTGATATCCTTGCCGTCAGAGAGCCTCTTCAGCTCCTCCATCTTGAGTTCAAGCTCTTCGATCGGTTTTTCAAATTCGAGGTAGTATTTGATCATGAAACGGTCACCGCTCCCTTGCCTATCATGGTTTCCAGTCTCTTCACGAGCGCCGTGTCAGGCTTGATGGAAATACTCGTTGCTATCAGGGTCTGGGACTGGTCGCTCCTTATCCTGAGATAGAGCTGGCAGTCGCCGGGGTACTCCATGACCAGTGACCGGATATTCTGCAGACCCTCGCTGTTTCCCTGCGTTTCCCCGAGGGATATCTCCATCTTCCTGATGCTCTTCCTGCCTGCATCCTCAAGGTTCGAGACCTCAAGACCGCGGAGCCGCACACCTTTTTCGTCCTTGTCAATGGTTCCTTTCACCAGGACCACCGCATCCTTCTTTAACCGTTCAAAAACACTTTTGTAAAGGGTCGGGAATATGATGACTTCAACGCTGCCCTCGTCATCCTCAAGCGTCAGGTATGCCATGAGATCTCCCGATGATTTTACATTCTTCTTTTTGACCGTTCGCAGAATGCCGCCGATAAGTACCTCTGCCTTGTCAGTGGCATGTTCAAGGTCTGACGTCTTTCTTGCCTTGAGCCGTGAAAGGAGCGTATCAAATTTTGTCAGCGGATGGCCGGTGATATAAAAGCCGAGCGCTTCTTTTTCATTATTCAGAAGCTCTGCCTCGTCCCACTCCGCACCAGCAGGCGCAGCCTCCGGGAGATCGTCGCCGAACATGCTGACCTGATCGGCATTTTTTGAGCTCTTTCCATTTCCGTTCAGAAGGTCCGCGACCGATTCCATGGCAGCCGCACGCGTAACGCCAAGGGAATCAAAAGCACCTGCCTTTACGAGGCCCTCGAGCACTTTTTTATTCACCTTTCTGGTGTCTGCCCTCTTTATGAGATCAGCGACAGAGGTAAAAGGACCGCCTGCCTCCCTCACCTCGAGCACTAATTCTATGGCAGCTCCGCCCACACCCTTCACAGCCTCGAGGCCAAAGCGTATGGAGTTGCCGATCACTCTGAACTCCCTGCCCGAAAGGTTGATGTCAGGCGGCAGCATCTCGATCTTCATTTTTCTGCATTCATTGATGGACTTTACGATCTTGTCCGTATCGCTCATATCAAGGGTCAGCGTTGCCGCCATAAACTCAACAGGATAATGTGCCTTGAGATATGCGGTCTGGTAAGCGATAAAAGCGTACGCAGCAGAGTGTGATTTATTGAACCCATACAGTGCAAAAGGAGCCATCACATCAAAGAGCCTCGCCGCCTTCTTCTCGGTAATATTATTTTCGATCGCACCCTTGATGAAGACCTCTTTCTGCTTCTCCATCTCCTCGGCATTCTTCTTGCCCATAGCCTTTCTGAGTACGTCCGCCTGTCCCATCGAGAAATTCGCGATCCTGTTTGCTATCAGCATGACCTGTTCCTGATACAGGATGATGCCGTAGGTCTCGTCAAGGATCTCCTTCAGCTGGGGCATCATGTATGTGACCTTGGTATCGCCCTTTTTCCGTTTGATAAAATCATCGATCCACTGCATCGGACCCGGCCGGTACAGCGCAACAAGAGCGATCAGGTCCTCGAAGCGGTTCGGCTGCATCCTGATCAGAATGTCGCGCATGCCCTCGCTTTCGAGCTGGAACACGCCTGCGGTCTGTCCTGAACTGAGCAGGTCATAGGTCGGCTGGTCATCGATCGGTATGGCCGCCAGATCAAGCGCATCCTTGCCCTGTGTGATGTATTTCAGGGTCTTTTCAATTACGGTGAGCGTCTTGAGGCCCAGGAAGTCGAACTTGAGCAGCCCCACCTTTTCAAGGGCTTTCATCTCGAACTGGGTAACGATGCTTTCATCAGACGGGTTCCTGTAGAGCGGGGCATAGTTGGTGATCGGCTCCGGAGATATGACCACTCCGGCAGCATGGGTTGAAGCATGCCGGTTCAGGCCTTCAAGCCGCATCGCGATGTTCAGGAGCTCTTTCACGTTCTCGTCCGTTTCATATGCCTGCTTCAGCTGCGGCTCCGCAGCCAGTGCCGCTTCGATCGTGATCTTCGGATCATGGGGAATGAGCTTTGCAATTCTGTCTACGTCTGCATAAGGGATGTCCATCGCGCGCCCCACATCCCGGATCGCAGCCTTTGCCTTCATCGTCCCAAAGGTGATGATCTGGGCTACATACTCGGCCCCGTATTTTTGCGTGACATAATTGATGACCTCCTGCCTCCTGTCCTGGCAGAAATCGACGTCAATATCAGGCATGCTCACTCTTTCAGGGTTCAGGAACCGCTCAAAAAGAAGCTTGTATTTCATCGGGTCTATTTCGGTTATATCGAGACAGTAGGAGACAAGGCTGCCTGCAGCAGAGCCTCTTCCGGGACCGACGGGAATACCTTTGCTTTTTGCGTGGTGGATAAAATCCCAGACGATCAGGAAATAGGAGGTGAATCCCATCTTCCTGATCATGCTCAACTCGCTGCTCAACCTGTCCTGATAGTTCTGCGGTGCATCCTTCCCGATCTTTCGCTCAAGGCCTTCATGGGCAAGGCGCGAGAGAAACGCCTCGGTATCTTCACCCGTTTCAGCCTTGAACTGAGGGAGCAGGTTCTTGTGCTGGAGCGTAACATTGCACCGCTCAGCTATCACAACGGAGTTCCTGATAGCCTCCGGCACATCCTTGAATGTCTCGATCATCTCCCCGGGAGATTTGAGATAGAATTCGTTTGTGCTGAACTTCATCCGCGTGGTGTCCTTGAGCGTCTTGCCTGTCTGGATACAGAGAAGAACCTCATGTGCCTTTGCGTCATCCTTCTTCAGGTAATGACAATCGTTCGTTGCAACAAGTCCGATATGCAGTTCCCTGCCGAGGGCGATGAGCTGTCTGTTCAGTTCAGCCTGCTCCGGAAGGCCGTTCGCCTGTATCTCGAAGTAAAAGTTCTCGGGCCCAAGGATATGTTTGTACGCCAGCGCCCGCTCGCGCGCCTTGTCCTCCATACCTCTCTGGAGATAGTACGGGACCTCTCCCTTGAGACATGCTGATAAGCCTATCAGACCGCCGCTGTATTGCTCGAGGAGGTCCATATCGATGCGGGGCTTGTAGTAAAAACCCTCGAGAGAAGCCTTGCTCGCAAGCGTCAGGAGATTTCTGTACCCTGCATCGTCACGGGCAAGAAGGATGAGATGGAAGGAGGAATATTCGTCCTCACTGGACTGTGTCTTGTCAAAACGGCTTCTCGGTGCAACATAGATCTCGCAGCCGATGATAGGCTTGATGCCGGCATGTGTGCATTGCCGGTAGAAATCTACCGCGCCGAACAGATTGCCGTGATCGGTCATGGCTATAGCCGGCATCTTGAATTCCTTTGCCTGTTTGATGAGGTCCTCGATACGAATTGCACCATCAAGGAGGCTGTATTCTGTATGCAGGTGGAGGGATACGTAATCCGCGTGTGAATGCATAGAGAATTTTACCCGATGGTCAGTTTGAAGGTCAATGAAATGGCTGTTTTTTCTGATATAATAGAGACTTATGGAGCAGGCAACGACAGGTCTTACAACCCTCTTTGGACTTCTTTCGATCCCGGTGCTGGTGGCGCTCTTTTTTATTATCAGAGCGGTCTATAAGAATACCCTCGGAAAGAAGATGCAGACGACCCTCAGAGAGGATTACCAGAACGAGGCGGACCGGTTCGAAAAGGCCGGCAAGTTCGTATCTGCAGCAGATGTATACGAGAAAAAGCTGAAAAATCTCCAGAAGGCTGCTGCGCTGTATGAAAAGGGAGGGGATTGCAGAAAGGCCGCATCGCTTTACGATTTTCTCGGTGTATCATCCAAGGCAAAAGAGATGTATGAAAAGGCCGGCAATATCGAGGATGCTGCAGAGGTCTCGATACGGGACGGTGAATTCGAGGAGGCGGCAAAGCTCTACAGCAAGGCAGGAAAGAAGATCGACGAAGCGGTCATTATGGAGCAGGCCGGCAGAAGGCTTCCTGCGATCAGGGCATACCGCGAGGCAGGCGACTACCGAAATGCCGCCCGTCTGCTCGAGGCAGAAGGCATGCTGAAAGAGGCTGCCGAGATGTTCGGTCTCATGCTCCGTGACAAGGCAGTTGACCGGTCAACGCTCGATGATTTTTATGCCTATGCCTTCAAGCTCGAAAAAACAGGCCAGGCCGATAAGGCAGCCGAAACATACCGGCAGATAGACCTGGCAGACCCTACGTACAAGGACGTGAGGGAAAGGATCCAGGCCCTTTCCCCGCAACAGGAAAAAGAAGAGGAGCAGGAGGACACGCAAGGCAGGACCTCTGTACGCAGCTTCATCAAGAGCGGTAATCTCGACCCAAAGCACAGTTTCAAGCTCTGGTATCAGATATTGAAGGCGCTTCAGGAGGCACACAGGATCGGCAGGCCGTACGGCTTCATAAGCCCTGAGAATATCCTTATCGACACGCATAACAACATCTCATTCATGAAAAGATCTCTCACATCCGCCTATACGCCGCCTGAACAGACAAAGGGTCTGGAGCCTGACGTACGGGCTGACATCTTCTCATTGGGCGTCATTCTCTACGAGATGCTGACCGGACAGCTTGAAGGCCTCGGTGCGGTCAGGGTCATAGATGTTGTCCACGATGTGCCGGACTGGCTCGATGAGATCGTCATACGGTGTATCAGAAAGGTTCGCGAAGACCGTTACCAAAGCATCGACGAGATATTTACTGACGTCAGGAATCTGTCGAAAAGCAGAAAAGATACGGACAACACCGCAGCATGAGCGGCATGGTCATTTGGATCACCGGACTCCCCGGAAGCGGCAAAAGCACCATTGCTGATGCCGTTAAGCTGAAATGTCCTGACTTCGTTATTCTCCGCATGGATGACCTGCGGCATATGGTTACGCCGCAGCCGGCCTATTCAGACGATGAACGGGAACTGGTGTACCGCAGCCTCGTCTATGTTGCAAAGACCCTTTCCGACCTTGGGCATGAGGTGATCATTGATGCTACCGGCAATATGAGACGGTGGCGGGAGCTTGCGCGGAGAATGATCTCGCCTTTTGCAGAGGTTTATCTCAAATGTTCCTTCGAAACGTGCAGCCAAAGAGAGCGGCAGAGGACAGAAACTCACGGGGCCCCAAGAGGGATCTACCAAAAAGGCCTTGCAGGCTGGCCGGTCCCCGGCTTGAGCGCGCCGTATGAAGAGCCCTCAAATCCTGAAATAGTCATTGATGCGGAAAAGATAACGGCAGTTGCTGCTGCAGAACAGATCATCGAATTTATCGAAAGATCCCGAAAAAACCCTGCCTCCGGATAGTTTCCTTAGGATGAGGGGCGGGACTGCGGAAGAGGAAGAGTATTCTCCTTTCCGGAACCCTGATACGTATCCCTGGGCTGTTTTGCTGTTATCCCGAAAAGGTCGAACATCATCTGCACAGAAAAATCGCCCGGTTTCTTGACTGCCTCCAGCCTGACCCCCCAACACTGGCTGGTGTATTGAGCATGACCGCCCACCTGCCTTAACCCTTCGCCCTTCGCATCGTAGCGAGCCTCCAGGCCGAGCTGAATGGGTCTGACCGGCTGGACCGCCAAACCGGCCCTGAATACCATGATGTTGTCCGGCATACTGTATCGCTGCCCGAAACTGACGCTGCCGTATGAAAAGGGCAGCACGAATTCGGAGCTTACCGCCTGTATCTTTCCCGTATTGACATCATAGGCAGTGGTGACTCTTG
The DNA here is from genome assembly GCA_016214855.1 of Nitrospirota bacterium. Classification (NCBI taxonomy): domain Bacteria; kingdom Pseudomonadati; phylum Nitrospirota; species Nitrospirota bacterium. Next base: position 106,304 of record JACRMT010000002.1, read on the forward strand.
CAGGGACAGGCATCTGCATCGCCAGCTCAAATTCAAAAGGTCTGAACGGTCTGTCACCATTATTCATGTCAAAAGGCTGGGTGACACGTGCTGTCACCACTTCCTTCCCTTTAACAAGGAATCTGTTGAGCAGACTGAGTTCCAGCCTCGACGTCTTGCCGTGAAGTTCCCATTCGTCAAAGGTGTACCCAAGGTCATTTGGTGAACTCGATATATAATGATAGCGGATCGCGGGTTCCATCATATGGGTAAAGGAACCGTATCTTCTGACGAACCGGGCATGGATGTTTCCGTCATATTCAAATGCCAGCCGCTCCTGATTGCTGTTTGATCCGCCATCATGGTAAAACTCGTAGGCAGTTCCCCTCACTGCCGCGGTCTGGGACAGAACAACATCGCTGCCGACTGTATGAAGCACTGCAGGGAACAGATCGAGCCTGTGCGCTGAGACACCGTTCTTTCTCCAGAAGTTCACTGCAGCAGCCTCGGCTGAAACGAGGAAACTGCCAAGACGCGTATAATTCATGACATATCCGATCTCTGGCAATCTTTGAGGGATGTCGCCGGTGGCGTCTTTAAGGTCGATCCAGTACTGCGCAAGGAAATAGGCGCGCGCATTGTCAAAGGGAGTAGTCACTTCAACGGTGGTCTCGAGAAAACGCTGTATATTCTGTTCACTGTTCCGATGTATCTCCCGGAAAAAATTCTTTTGGGGCGCAATCTCCCGGTAATAATTCTTCTCGTTCACAAAATTGGCGTTCAGGAATAGTCCTGTACCGCCGGTAGACCGGTCATCATGCAGTGCTCTGAACTCCGTGAAATCCGTATGCAGCCGATGGTCGCGGATATGGTAGAGCTGCCAGATACTCTGCACGCCCGGCTCGATAAAACGGTATTCCATGCCTGTGCCGATCCCCTGCCGCGCATAGGCATCGAGCAGGAACGTTGCATCCCTGTTTTCCGCTATTGCCCAAAAAAATGGGATATTGAGGCCCAGTCCGCGTGAACTGCTGCTGCCGACAGTCGGCAGCAGAAAGCCGGTCTTCCGGTCGTTGTTCAGCGGCGCCCAAAGGCGGGGGGAATAGAGAAGCGGGATGTCCCTGACGCGGAATGATACGTCCTGCCCGGTGATCTTATCACCAATGACCAGATCCATTTCCCTGCCGCGGAAACACCACGCAGCAACAGGCCCGTCACACGTCGTTACAGTAATCTCGTCCCTGCTGTAGAATTCGTTCTCCGCTCTTCTCTCGATCTCCCGGCCTTTGATGCGGAAATTATCGTCCTTGGAGAGGATATCGGCCTCATAAAGTTTGCCGGTCTTCTTCTCCATATTCATTTCAGCAGCAGTTGCGGTAAAAAAAGTCTGCCGGTCGCTGTACCGCACATTCCCGGAAGCGGTCACATCGCCGGTCTCCGCAAAGTAGACCATTTCATCTGCCTCAACCGTGGCATCAGCCTGTTCGACCGTCACGGTTCCCCTTGCAATATATTTCTTTGTTTCAGAGAAATACTCAAGTGTGTCGGATGTGATGACGGTCTTCTGCCCGGCAGCATAGCAGAGATTAATGGAGAGTGGAGAGTGGAGAGTGAAGAGCGAAAAAGCGAGTGCAACAAGCGCTTTTATTGCTGCTCTGCCGGTCAATGACAGCTCCGAACTGCGTTTATCATTCCCGCAGCCTGGCAAGCACACCTTTTTTGCCGAACGCCTCTTTTACCTCACCGATTGTGTAGAACGAACCGGTAACAACGATGAGGTCACCCTGCAGATACAGCCGCTCTGCCATATCCAGGGCATCTGCAACCGTCAGGGCGGTCTGTGCGAGGTATCCGAGCCCGCGGGCCTCAGCAGCGAGCGCGGCAGGAGATGCAGCCCTGCCATAGCCGGCAGCGGCGAATATGATCTCCGAGGCGAGGGGGAGCAGAGGCTTCATGATACCTGCCCTGTCTTTGTCGTTCATGATGCCCATGATCAGGATAATGCGGCTGTACAGGTCAAGTGCTTTTTTCAGATATTCGGCAAGTACTGCCGCAGCCTGCGGATTATGCGCCCCATCAATGAGCATTGGCGGCCGGTCTTTCACGAACTCCAGCCTGCCTGGCCAGGTGGCGTCTGCCAGGCCCTGCCTGATATCGCAGTCCATATCCGGATATTTCCTCATGATAACTTCTATCGTCTTTATGGCCAGTGCCGCATTCCGGGCCTGATGCCTTCCTGCAAGCCGCAGGGCGAGGCCATGATATTCTCCATCTCCGTGATAGTCGATCCTGATGCCGACAAGTTCGTCTGCCGTTACATCAGCAGAAAAATCCCTTCCGCATACTGCCATTGCAGAACCGCACTCTTCTGCTCTCAGCTCCAGCACTTCTGCAGCATCAGGATGCTGCAAGGCCGAGATCACGGGCACACCCTGCTTGATAATACCTGCTTTTTCTCCTGCGATCTCCCTGAGCGTAGAACCTAAAAAATCGCTATGGTCAATATCGATGGCAGTGATCACTGAGGCCTCGGGCATAAGAATGTTGGTTGCATCAAGCCTGCCTCCCATGCCCACCTCAATAACAGCCCACCTGACCTGCATCTTTCTGAAATACAGAAACGCCATCGCAGTCGTCACCTCGAAAAAAGTGGGCAGAAAATCGGGGATGTTTTCAGCGGCCTTTCGCACTTCATCCGCGAGCTTCACCACTTCAGCCTCGGATATCTCTTTGCCGTTCACCCGTATTCTCTCGGTAAAGCTCACGAGATGGGGCGAGGTGAAAAGCCCGGTCGTGACCCCTGCGGTCCGTAATACGGAATCGATCATGGACGACGTTGAACCCTTGCCGTTCGTTCCTGCCACATGGACCGAACGAAACGACTCCTGGGGGTCATGCAACGCAGACATGAGTTTTCTGATATTATCCAGGCCGAACTTCATGCCGTATTGCTGAAGACGATAGAGGTACGCTATCGTGCCTTCATAGCTCATGCAAGCATTCCTATGATCTGACCGATCGTCTTTTTCAGATCCTTCCGGTCAACCACCATGTCTATCATGCCGTGGTCCAGCAGAAACTCTGCCCTCTGGAAATCATCAGGCAGCTGCTGTTTGATCGTCTGTTCAATGACCCTCGGGCCTGCGAATCCTATCAGGCTTCTCGGTTCAGCAATGATAATATCGCCGAGCATGGCAAAACTCGCCGTAACGCCTCCGAAAGTCGGATCCGCCAGGACAGATATGTAGAGACAGCCGTTATCACTCAACCGGGCAATGGCAGCAGATACTCTGGCCATCTGCATAAGAGAAAAGATACCTTCCTGCATGCGCGCCCCGCCTGAAGAAGCGACCGTGACGAGCGGCTTCTTTGCCTCAAGGGCAGTCTCAGCCGCCCGCATTACCTTTTCCCCAACCACCGATCCCATGCTGCCGCCCATGAACGAAAAGTCCATCATCACCAGGACCACAGGAATGCCCTCTATGGCAGCCTCTCCTGATATGGCCGCTTCTTCGAGCTCGCTTTTCTTTCTGTTATCATCAAGACGATCCTTGTATGAGATCTTGTCCCGAAAATTCAACGGGTCCTTGGATGAAAGGCCTGTATCGATCTCTGAGAAGCTGCCTTCATCGACAAGCAGCTGAATGCGGTCCTTTGCGCTGATCCGGAAATGGTAATTACACTTGGGGCAGATCCTGAGGTTCTTGTCTATTTCCTTCTTATAAATGATCTCCCTGCAGCTGTCGCACTTCACCCACAGCCCCTCGGGGATCTTGATCTTCTTCTCTGTCTTTATTGTTTCCTTGCTTTTCTTAAACCATGCCATTGTCTTATTGTCCCTTATGCTGCCGCGAAGCTCACGCTGAGGTGACTATTATACCTCATATGTGCGGCCATCTTTAATGATCTGAATCGTGGTCTGCTTCTTTTTCTTTATTTCCTGAAGTTCCTTCAGGATCCTTGCCATATATTGCGGCTTTATGTGGGTAATCAGGATCTTTTCAGGCAGGTGTTTCATTTTGTCGATCTCAAGACTGAGCAGTTCCGGGGTGAGGTGGCCCGTCTTTACTGCAAGATCCCCCATGGCGTTTGGAAAGGAGACTTCGATGATCATGACGTTTATGCGGCCTGATGAAGCCCATATCTTCTTTGTCGGGCCGGTGTCCCCGGTATAAAGAAGGGTTCTGCCACGCTCGTTTCTCAGCACATATCCCACTGCCGGAACCGTGTGACTGACAGGATACGCGGTCACCGAATAACCATTGACAACGAAAGGCCTTCCCGGAACAATGGTTTTCAGCTTCAGCACAGGATCAAGAGATGCTGATATTTTGGTGAAATCCGGCCAGAGCCTGTCATTTAAAAGGTTGTCGCGCAGGGTTTTGAGCGTTTCTTTTGTGGCATAAAGGTTCACGCTGTGCTTCTTCTGCTTGATGACAATATTATCGGCAAGAAAGGGAATTGCCTTGATATGGTCAAGGTGGGAGTGTGTGATCAGGATATTCATCACCTCCCACTGCTTTGACTCACTGAGCGAAGCCCCAATGGTCCCGGCATCGAGAAGGACCTTTCTGTCAACAAGAAAGGCAGGCGAATTATACCCGGGCAGTTCCGCTCCCGAGCTTCCCAAAACCTTCACTTTCACAGCTGCGCTCCCAGTTCGGGGAGCATCCGGATAAAATGTTTTACCACGTCACCGTCGAACTGCGTCCACGAATGCTTATGCAACTCATCAATGGCGGTCTGCATGCTGAGTGCTTTGCGGTAAGGTCTGTCCGTGGTCATGGCGTCATAGGTGTCTGCAACCGCAATAATCCGTGCAATAGGGTCAATAGCGTTCCCCTTGAGCTTATCCGGGTATCCGCTGCCGTCGTATTTTTCATGATGCCCCCGCACGCCGGGAATGATGTCCTTCATCTGTTTTACGCGGTGGAGCGCTCTCGAGCCCAACGCGGCATGTTCGTTCATCATCGTTAACTCCTCCGGATCGAGCTTGTCCTGCTTCAAAAGGATACAATCATGGATGCCGATCTTGCCGATATCATGCAGGATAGCGGCAAGCTTGAGCCGTTCCATGTCATGCGCAGAAAGTTCCATTGACCTGCCGATCCCTATGCTGTAATGCATTACCCTCTGCGTATGTCCGCCGGTGTAGGGGTCACGTATCTCGATCAATTCGGCAAGGGCATGTGCCGTTTCATAGAAGGTTTCCTTCAGCTCCGCATAAAGGTCTGCGTTTTCTATTGCAATGGCAACCTGGTTTGCCAGCGCACAGAGACTGTCCTTGTCCTCATCGTCAAACAGACCTGCTTTTTTATTTATGGCCTGCAGCACGCCAAGGACCCTGTTCTTTGTTTTGACAGGGACACAGACCATGTTCCTTGTCTGGAAGGTGCTCTTTGCGTCTGCACCGCCGAAAAATCTGGGGTCTGCCGCAACATCATGAATGATTATGCTCTCGCTCTTTTCGGCAACCCATCCCGCGATGCCCTGCCCTCTTGCCAGTCTGATCTCCTTGAGCGCGCATCCCTTATCGCCAAGTGCAACCTCGAAAAAAAGTTCGCCGGTCTCCTGGTCAACAAGAAGCAGGCTGCCGGTCTCTGCATTTACCAGAGATGTTGCAGCCTCGATAGCACGCTTCCTTATCTCACGCGTATCGAGGGTTGAGTTCACCAGCGCGGAAAGCTCCATGAGCGTCTTTGTCTGCTGGAGCTTTCTCTGGAGAGTGTATGTTAAGAGGTCGGCCATCTAAATGCTTTCGCGCAGGGAAAGCAGGTAATTTTTCAATGCCTCATCAGGTTCGTTGACCTTCTTGACGATCGCGCTGCCGATGATCACGCCGTCAGCGAACCGGGCGACCAGAGAAGCCTCATCAGGCGTTGAGATGCCGAAACCGACTGCAATGGGAGTATCGCTGACAGATCTGATGCGGTCGATATGGGATCCGATCGCAGGATCAAGCGCGAGCTTCGAACCGGTGATGCCGGTGATGGATACATAATAAATGAAGCCATGGGACGCCTGACTGACCCGCGCGATCCGGTCCTCTGTCGAGGTGGGTGCAAGCAGGAAGATCAGATCAAAGGGCTTCTTCTTCGCGAGTTTCATCATATCTCCTGCCTCATCAGGCGGAAGGTCCGGGACTATGATACCGTCAACCCCTGCAGAGCATGCATCTGCGACAAATTTCTCTTCTCCATATTTGAAGATGGGGTTGTAATAGGTCATCAGGATAATCGGGATCCGGGTCGTCTTTCGCAGGTCAGCAACAAGATCTATAACCGTGTGCAGGGTCGTACCGTTCTCAAGAGCCCTCTGCGCAGCAGCCTGTATCGTAGGTCCGTCTGCAAGCGGATCGGAAAAGGGCACGCCAAGCTCGATGATATCTACGCCGCAGTCCTCGAGGATCCTGACCATCTCCTTTGTTCTCTGGATGCTCGGATCCCCTGCCATGATATACGCAATAAAGGCCTTCCGGCTATCATTTTTGAGCAGCTGGAATTTTTTGCTGATGCGGGACTTCATAGCTGCACACCCTTGATGCGTGCCACATGCTGCACATCCTTGTCACCCCTGCCTGAAAGGTTCACGATCATGATCTCGTTTTTCGCGAGTTTCGGCGCAAGCATCAAGGCCTCTGCAAGGGCATGGGAAGATTCAAGCGCAGGAATGATACCCTCGGTCATCGAAAGCCTGCCAAAGGCTGCAAGCGCCTCGTCATCCGTTGCGTAGGCATACTGGACCCTGCCTGAGTCCCTGAGAAATGCATGCTCAGGCCCGACAGCCGCATAGTCAAGACCGGCCGATACCGAGTGGGTGCCCAACACGTTGCCGTCATCATCCTGGAGCAGATAACTTTTCGTGCCCTGGAGCACGCCGACCGAACCTCCGGCAAAACGCGCTGCATGCTCGCCGGCAGCAATACCCCTGCCGCCTGCTTCAACGCCGATCATCTTCACATTATCGTCCATGAACTCATGGAACAGGCCCATGGCATTACTGCCGCCGCCAACACAGGCGATAAGATAGTCAGGGAGTTTTCCCTCTGCGGCGAGGATCTGTTTCCTTGCCTCTCTGCCGATAACAGACTGGAAATCCCGGACCATTGCCGGGAAGGGATGCGGGCCAAAGACCGTACCCATAACATAATGAGTAGTCCTGACATTCGTGGTCCAGTCTCTCAGTCCTTCGTTGATCGCATCCTTCAGGGTCCTTGAACCGATCGTCACCTCATGTACCTTTGCGCCGAGAAGCTTCATCCTGAAGACATTCAGGGATTGACGGGCAACGTCTTCAGAGCCCATGTAGATCTCACAGTCAAGCCCGACCAGCGCTGCTCCTGTTGCCGTTGCAACGCCATGCTGCCCAGCTCCTGTCTCTGCGATCAATCTCTGTTTGCCCATCTTCTTTGCAAGCAATGCCTGGCCGATAGCGTTATTGATCTTGTGCGCGCCGGTATGGGCAAGATCCTCACGCTTAAGATATATTTTGGCGCCGCCAAGATCAGCGCTCAGCCTCTTTGCAAAATAGAGCGGCGTGGGCCTTCCGATATAGGTCTGCTGGAGCAGCCTGAGTTCATCATGGAACTCCCTGTCTTTTTTTAGCGCTGCGTACGCAATTTCGAGTTCCTGGAGCGCAGGCATAAGGGTCTCAGGCACGAACCTGCCGCCATAAGCCCCAAAATAGCCCTTTTTATCAGGTAATTTTTTGATAGCCAATCCCCCTTATGGATACAAAAAGAAATGTGATAAGGATCCGAAATATAAGCCTGTTTATTATATCCCAAATAAGTCAAATAACAACATAAAAAGCCCCTCTCTCATAACCCCGGAGATTATTCCTTTGACACATAGAGCCCCATTTCTTATACTTCAATTATGCTTAAGATCGCGGTAATAGACGGCCAGGGGGGCGGCATCGGAAGCCTTGTGGTGAAGCGGCTGAAAGAGGAATTCTCTGACAGGGTAGAGGTGATCGCGCTCGGCACCAATGCTGCGGCGACAACGTCCATGATGAAGTCTCGGGCTAACAAGGGCGCCACCGGAGAGAACGCCATCATCTGGAACTCTGACAAGGTAGATATGATCGTCGGCCCCCTGAGCATTGCATTCCCGAATGCCATGTTGGGCGAGGTGACCGGCAGGATGGCAACAGCCATTGTTTCATCTCCTGCCCGGAAACTCCTGCTGCCTCTGAACCAGGAAGGGATTGAGATAGCAGGCGGGGACAAGGAACCCCTGCCCCATCTTATTGAACATGTAATCTCACAGATAAAGGAGAGCGGCCATGTGTGAAGCAAATGCCTATATCTATAGCGACGGCAAAGAAGAACTCTATCTTGAAAACGTCGATCTCATGAAGCCGGAAAACGGCAAGATTTTCATGAAGAATCTTTTCGGGGAGCAGAAGATCTTTGAAGGGGAGATCAAAGAGGTCTCGCTTCTCCGTCACAAGATTATCTTAGAGAAAAAATAGCTTCTCTCTTTCCGGGTAACCTGAACGTATGTCTTATGAATGGCGGCTGATCGATTCAGGGCCATGCAGTGCCTCTTACAACATGGCGCTTGACGAGGCGATAGCCGCTTCGGTCAGAAGCCGCAAAGCACCTCCCACGCTTCGGTTCTACAGCTGGGACAGTCCGTCCCTGAGCCTCGGCTGTTTTCAAAAAACCTCAGACCTTGATCTGGATCACTGCAGACAGAACAGTATCCCGTTTGTCAGAAGGCCGACAGGGGGGAGGGCGATCCTCCATGGTGATGAGCTGACTTATAGCTTCTCTGTGCGCACAGACCGGGAGCCTTTTTCAGAAGGCCTGATCGAAAGCTACCGCAGGATAAGCTGTGCGTTCAACCTTGCCTTCCAAAAGATCGGCATGCAGGTCGAATCAAAGATGCAGAGGGAGCGGGGCAGGGTTCTGACCGGAAGCCCCCTCTGTTTTGGGTCAAGCTCGTATGGTGAGATCCTCCTGAATGAGCGGAAGATCGTCGGAGCTGCCCAGAAACGGTGGCAGGACGGACTTCTCCAGCAGGGGTCAATACCGTATGCCTGCGACAAAGAAAGGATCGTTCATGTTATCGCAGGAAAAGCTTCAGAAACAGAAAATTCTCCGGATGGCCTGAAGGAGATCGTGCCTGATTTTGACGATCGGAATTTCAGAATAGCGGTTCGGGAAGCGTTTGAAGAGACCTTCGGGATCAGCCTTCTGACTTCTCATCCTGACCCGGCAGAGTATCAGCTTGCCGGGGAGCTTGAGCAGGGGAAGTATCTTCAGAACTCGTGGAACCTTCGTCTGTAGCTGCCGAATCAGTTGCCAAATCAGGTGCAGATTTGGCAGTCCCCGTCTCCGGTTTCTTTATCTCCAGCTCATAGTAATAGGTAAAGACAACTCCAAGCAAAGCAAACCAAAGATAATCAAGCAATAATTCTATAGGCAATGAAACAACCACGCCGATAACAGGAATTAGAAGAAGTGGATAACCGACCATCATTATTGAAAAGTTGATAGCTACATAGGCAAACAAGAAAAGAACGCTGAGCAAAAACACGTCTTGTTTACGCCAAAGAAAATTACAGGCATCTTTGAATGCTTTTATAGAACCCTCTCTTTTGAAAAAGAGGATGACAATACCGTAAACCATGACTGTCAGGGCTATCAGCAGCAACAGAAGAACCGTGAGAGTAAAAAATATGCCGAGGAAAAGGCCCAGTGTGACATTCTGACTTTTTGCAGCAGTAACAATAAACGACAATCCAATACCAAGAAGAGTAAACAAAATAAAATATATCACTCCAATTAAAGAAAAATACCATGCATATGGAAAAAATAATTGCTTGGCTTCAACAAAAAACTGTTTCATGCTAAACGTAAACGACGAATCGAAGACGCTTTTCCCCAATATGCCGACTGATCCACCAAAGACATAAAGTTTGAGAGTAATTTTAAGTAAAAAATAGATAATGAAAGCGACTAAAACCATTAACACCAATCCAAAATATTTAGCTAATAAATCAGATGGGCTCGACAAGACAGTTAGAATATCCTTGGCTTGGACAAGTCCAGTCAGGTCAAGGCCGAATATGACAAAGGCAATGCCGAGCGGGATACCAACAACAATAAAAAAGCTGATACAATTTATAATCATCAGCACTGCCTGCACACCGACAAGCTGCATGCGCCTGTTAATAGTATGGAATCCTGCTCTTATAGCTTCAGCGAAAGTCATGATAATTACATTAACAAAAAAAGCTCTCGGAATTATACATCCTCTACTGCCATCTCCTCAAAGCAATCTGAGGGAAGCTCCTTCAGGAACCGGGACTGCTGGGCAATCCCCATGGTCTGCCAGTCATCAGCAACCACCGGATAGCAGAGGTACAGGGATTCTTTGGCCCTGGTCACGCCGACGTAGAAAAGTCTGCGCTCTTCTTCCTCGTCTTCGTTCTTGAGCGATTTTGCGGATGGGAACTTCCCGTCGTTCAGGCCGATCAGGAAGACCGTGTTCCACTCCAGCCCTTTTGCCTGATGCACTGACGAAAGGATAACCTTGCCTTCAGACGCCTCTGCACCTTCAGCTGCATCAGCAAGCCCCTGGAGCGTCATCTCGCTCAAAAAGGTCTCTAACAGATCGTACCTCTGGGCAAATTTCATCATCTGCGTTACGTCTTCGACCCTCATGTCAGCATTGGGATAGGTTGCATGGAGATGGTCCTCATACCCGTGCTGCATCACATAATCGATCGCTGCAGAAGGCATGCCCAGGTACCGCTCATGTTTCAGCACGCTCAGCATCTCAAGAAAATTATTAAATGCTGTTACCGCTTTCTTCGGCACAAGCTTGTACGCATCGAAGACAGCCTCAACAGGTTTCTCTTCCTGCTGAATGAAATTCCAGATCTTTGCGGCAGTGATATTGCCGATGCCGGGAGTGAGTTTAAGCACGCGTTTCCAGCTGATCTCGTCATGGGGGTTGGCAACGATCTTCAGGAATGCAAGCGTATCCTTGATATGTGCCTGCTCGAAGAACGTAAGCCCTGACCTCACGTCAAAGGGTATGCCCTTGCGCTGGAACTCCATCTGGAGTTCCATGGACTGAAAATGGGAACGGTAGAGCACCGCGATCTCATTAAATGATCGTCCGTCAGCATTCAGGTCTATCACAACCGACGCCACAAATTCTGCCTGCTCAAACACGTCCTTGAGCGCAACCATATAAGGAAGCTCGCCTGCAGCAGAAACCGCATGGAGATCTTTGCGGAACTGCCTGCGGTTATGAAGAATGCTGCTATTGGCAAGGTGCAGCACCTGGGGAGTCGAGCGATAGTTCGTGGTGAGCTTGTACAAAGCAGTTCCCTCATGCTTTTCAGGAAACTTCAGGATATTCTCAAAGTCAGCGCCTCTGAAAGAATAGATCGACTGGGCGTCATCACCCACAACCATAAGGTTGCCCTCGGGACCGGTCGTGAGGTCTATGATCCCGGCCTGAAGTTTGTTCGTATCCTGGTACTCGTCAACCAGCAGGTGCCTGAATTTTATCGAATAGTATTCGCGGATCTTCGGATGCTCGGTAAAAAGCCTCTTCCATCCATGGAGCAGATCGTCAAAATCAAGGAGGTTCAGATGGACCTTCTTTTTATCATAGAGTCCCGCTATCTTCACGATCTCTTCAAGCAGATGGGAGAAGTGCGAAAAGCGCCTGAGTACAACATCCTCAACCGGCATGTCCGTATTCCGCGAGAGGCTGCATATCTCGGCCAGCACGCTGCCTTTGGGGAGAACAGTTTCCTTCTGGTACACATCTGCAATGCAGGCATCGAAGAGCTCCTTTGAATCCTCACGGTCAAGGATCGAGAAGCCCTGCCTGTACCCGATGAGCTGGCAGTGCTGTCTGAGGAGCAGATTTGCGATATGGTGGAACGTGCCGCCAAAAAGGCCGGAGATGTTCATGCCTATCAGGAGTTCAACCCTTCTCAGCATCTCCCGTGCTGCCTTGTTCGTAAAGGTAAGAAGAAGGATGTTTTCGGCAGGGGTGCCTGTTTCGATCAGGCGTGCAACCCGGTATGTGACAACCCGGGTCTTCCCTGTACCCGCTCCGGCAAGCACCAGCGCAGGGCCCTCCCCATGCATTACCGCAGCCAGCTGCTCCGGATTAAGGTCCTTTGCATAATCAACCGAAAACCGGGGCGGTTCTCTGTGGAGGAGATACTTTTTCATACGGTCAGAAAGAGTGGAAGGGATGATTTCGGAATTATGCCCTGCTCAGTCGCTCTTCTGAAAAGCTCTTCGACCGCCTGAACGCCTCTGTTACCGATATCGAGGGAATAGTCATTCACATAGAGCCTGATATGCTGATCTATGACCTGTCCGTCAAGCTCCTGTGCATGGCTCCTGATATAGATCTTTGTTTCTTCGCTATGGCTGAAGGCATATTCCAGACTCTTACGGATCAACGCATCGGTCTTCTGAACAAACTCTTTGCCCAGGTCTCTTTTCGCGATAATGCACCCCAGCGGAATAGGAAGCCCTGTCTCCTGCTCCCACCAGACGCCGAGATCCATGATCTGCTTCAATCCTGCCTGCTGATAGGTAAAACGGCTCTCGTGGATAATGAGCCCTGCGTCTGCCTCCCCGTTTTTGACCGCATCGATGATCTGATGAAAGGGCATAACCTTGATCTTTTTCTTCAGTTCAGGATCAAAGATCTGCAGAAGCAGAAAGGCTGTGGTCAGTTCTCCGGGGATCGCAATGGTCTTTCCCCTGAGATCCTGCATCGAACATTCGTCCCGCGCCACGACAAGCGGGCCGCAGCCCTTGCCGAGCGCACCACCTGATCTGAGCAGGCAGTATGTATCTCTGAGATGACCAAAGGCATGGAACGACACCTTTGTGATGTCGAGCTTTGCCTGCTGCGCCATCCGGTTCAGGGTCTCGACATCTTCAAGGATCTCTTTGTACACAATGCCCGCAGTATCGATCTTCCCATGCACAAGGGCATAAAAGATGAACGTGTCATTGGGGCAGGGTGAATAGCCAAGGGAAAGAGTTCGCACGATATCAGAGAGCCCTGATAAATTCCAAAGCTGCCTTCTGGCAGTTTTCTGCGGCAAGCTTTATATTCCATTTTGACAGGTCCCGGTCTTCCACTATATTGCTGATGCCGCGTATTTCGGCAAAGGGAATTCCATAGATGCTGCAGATCTGGGCTATTGCAGCACCTTCCATATTCTCGCAGACAGCGCCGAAGCGACGCTCAAGTTCGATAGCCCGCTTTTTTGTGCCGGTGCAGGTGGAGAGTGTCAAAAACGTTCCTTTTTTGACCGTAACCGGTGATGCGTGATGAGTAACGAGTTGAGCAGCCCTGACAGCCTTTCTGATAAGAGGCTTATCAAGAGGAAATGCATTGAAATACTTTTTTCTGCCCCTTTTGACAAGGGGGATGCCGATAAGGTCCAGGCCATGAAACCCGTCCTTCAGCAGGACGCCCTCGTCTCCATAGATCTCTTTTTCTGCAATCGCAACATCCCCTGTTTTCAGCCCTGATGAAGGATACGCGCCGCCAATGCCGATATTTATGATCATTGCAGGGGGAAATTCATGAATTAGGCTGGTGGTGGCATGGGCTGCATTCACTTTGCCTATGCCTGAGACAGCAAGTATCACACGCTTTCCGGTCACACGGCCCGCCTGATACATGCCCTCCGCTCTCAGCCTTTCCGTCAGATTTCGGATCAGGATGCTGCCTTCTGCTGTGACCGAAAAAATAATCCCTATGTCAGCTCTCTTTTTTATGCCCAACCTCAACCTGAACCTGTATTTTCCTGTTTTTTATCTTACCAGACGCCTTGATAAAAAAGGGGTACCTGTGCTAATGTTTCTAACCCGATTGCCTGTTTTACAGGCCGGGAAAATCACACGCCGGCTACCGTTTCTGCCTCTGGTCCCGAAAGGGTGGGCAGAACAGGCGGAGGAAAAACCCAAGGAGGAGTACCAATGGTAGTTTCAATGAAGGAGTTGCTTGAGGCCGGAGTACATTTTGGTCATCAGGTAAAGCGCTGGAATCCCAAGATGAAGAGATATATCTTCGGGGAGAGAAATGGCATCTACATCATCGACCTGCAGAAGACACTGAAAGGTCTTGAAGATGCTTACCGTTTTGTCAGAGACACAGCAGCAACAGGAGCAACCGTACTGTTTGTCGGCACCAAGAAACAGGCGCAGGATGCAGTTATGGAAGAGGCGAAGCGCTGCTCCTCCTATTGCGTTAACCAGAGATGGCTCGGCGGTATGCTCACCAATTTCACGACGATCAAGAAGAGCATCGAGAGGCTGAAAAAGCTCGAGACCATGAAAGAGGACGGCACGTTCGCTCTCCTCACCAAGAAAGAAGCGGCAGCGCTTGAAAAGGAGCGCATAAAGCTCGACAAGAACCTTTCCGGCATCAAGGATATGAAAGGGACCCCGGGCGTTATCTTTATTATTGATCCCAAGAAAGAGAAGATCACGATCCAGGAGGGGAAGAAGCTCTCGATCCCTATCGTTGCGGTCGTTGACACGAACTGCGATCCTGATGAGGTTGACCATGTGATCCCGGGCAATGACGACGCAATCCGCGCCATCAAGCTCATGGCATCCAAGATCGCCGATGCCGTGCTTGAGGGCAGGGCCATACTGAACAAGGAAACCGCGCAGGAAGAAGAAAAGGCCAAGATCGAGGAAGGCGTTGAAGCTGCAGCTGCCGCAGAGGTGGCAGAATGACAGAAATTTCAGCGGCAGTCGTTAAAGATCTCAGAGAAAAGACCGGCGCAGGCATGATGGAGTGCAAGAAGGCGCTCACCGATGCAGGCGGCGATGCAGAAAAGGCTATAGATATCCTCAGGCAGAAGGGGCTTGCATCCGCGGCAAAGAAGGCGTCCCGCTCTGCTTCACAGGGATTGATCAGTTCACTCATTCAGGCTGACAAGGTCGGCGTTATGGCAGAGATCAACTGCGAGACAGACTTTGTGGCAAGGACCGATGATTTCCAGGAGCTTATCAAAAACGTGATGGAGCAGATAGCGGCTGCAAAGCCGACAGCCGTGTCCATTGAGGAGTCTCCGTCAGAAAAACCGGAAAACTGCCTGCTCGAGCAGATCTTTGTGAATGATCCCGGGAAGACGAAGAAGATCAGGGACCTGGTGACCGAAAAGGTCGCAAAGCTCGGTGAAAATATTGTCATCAGAAGATTCATGCGTTATCAGGCAGATAACGGCCTAGTCAATGCATATATCCATATGGACAAGATCGGCGTTATGGTGGCTGCAGACTCCGCGGCAAATGCTGATGAGCTCCGGCCCTTGATTAAGGACGTGGCAATGCATATTGCAGCTGCTAATCCGTCATACATATCCAGGGACCAGATCCCTCAGGATGTCATTGACAGGGAAAAGGCAATATATCGCGCACAGGTGACCGGCAAGCCTGCTGAGATCACCGAGAAGATCGTTGAGGGCAAGCTGGAAAAGTATTACGGCGATGTCTGCCTTGTGGATCAGATATTTGTGAAGGACCCGGAAGGGAAGAAGAAGATCAGGGATGTTATCGGCACCGGCACGGTAATCAAGAGTTTTGCCCGCTTCCAGCTTGGCGAATTACAGCCGGCTGAGCCGAAGAGCTGTTAGGGAGACCAATATGCCGCGCCTGTTCAGCAGAATACTTCTTAAGATCAGCGGCGAAGCCCTCATGGGTGACAAGGGCTACGGCATTGACGCCCATACCGTTGATTTCATGGCCAAGGAGATCAAGGACATTGTCTCGATGGGCGTGCAGATATCTGTTGTCATAGGCGGGGGCAACATCTTCAGGGGCGTTCAGGCAAGCCTGGAAGGCATGGAGCGGGCATCCGCAGATTATATGGGAATGCTCGCAACGGTCATCAACGCCCTTGCTCTGCAGAACGCTCTCGAAAAATACAAGATACCCACGCGCGTCCAGTCGGCAATCGGGATGCAGGAGCTTTGCGAACCTTACATAAGACGCAAGGCGATCCGCCATCTTGAAAAAGGACGTGTGGTCATCTTTGCAGCAGGCACCGGCAACCCCTATTTCACGACTGACACTGCTGCGGCATTGCGGGCTATGGAGATCAATGCCGACATTATCATGAAAGGCACCAAGGTGGATGGTGTTTATTCTGCAGATCCGGTCAAGAACCCGAAAGCAACAAAATTCGCTGAACTCACGTATATCGATGTGCTCAAAAAAGGGCTCGGCGTCATGGACTCCACTGCCATCTCTCTCTGTATGGATAATAACCTGCCTATCGTGGTCTTCAGCCTGAGAGGCAAAGGCAATATCAGGAAAATTATTGAGGGTAAACGGATAGGCACGATCGTAAGGGGGAACAATGATCCAGGAACTAAGAAAAAAAACAAATGAACGGATGCAGGCCTCTATCGAGGCTCTTAAAAAGAAATTCGCATCTGTAAGAACCGGAAGGGCATCCCTGTCCCTTCTTGACGGCCTCACTGTAGACTACTATGGCACGCCGACGCCGTTGCAGCAGGTCGCCAGCCTCAGCCTCCCTGACAGCAGGCAGATCGCTATCCAGCCGTGGGAACAGAAGATAATACCGGAGATCGAAAAGGCCATCATGAAGTCAGACCTCGGCCTTACACCCATGAATGACGGCAAGCTGATCAGGATCAATATCCCGGCCCTCACTGAGGAGCGTAGGAAGCAGCTTGTAAAGGTTGTCAGGAAAGAGGCTGAGGACTCCAAGGTGGCTGTGCGGAATATAAGAAGAGATGTTAATGAAGAGTTAAAGAAGCTCGAAAAGGAAAAACATGTCAGCGAGGATGAGATAAAGAAGGAACACGATGAGGTGCAGAAGATAACAGACTCCTTTGTCAAAAAAGTCGATGAACTGCTTGAACATAAAGAAAAAGAGATAATGGAGGTATGACATGAACAGTAATTTTATGGTAAAAGTTGAAGATGCAAAGCTTCCGGATGTACAGAAGGCCCTTCAGGCCGCAGGGATCAAGGTAAGGAGCATCATCGAGATATACAAAGAAGAAGTCAAGAAAGAAGAGACCGCCTGATGGCTTCCGCAAAAAAGAAGGCTCCAGCCGCAAAAAAGGCCAAGGTTCAGGTCAAGACAAAAGCAGTGAAGGCGGCCGCCAGGGCTGTTGTAAAAAAGAAGGTCCCGACCGGGAAAAAGGCCGAGGTTCAGGTTAAGGTTGCGGTCAAAAAGAAAATAATAAATACAAAGGCTGCGGCAACAGCTAAGCCACGGCCCAGGGTCCAGTCCAAAGTCAAGGCTGCGGTAAAGGCTGCTGCAAAGAAAGCAGTTGTCACGCCTTCAAGGAAAAAGATAGTGCCACAGAAAAAGTCAGTTGCAAAGAAAACCGGGAAGACGTCTTCACCCGCTATAAAAACGGCTGCTTCCAAAAAGGGGCCTGCTGTTGTTCCTGCTACTGAGCGTTTCCGGGGGTTAAAGGGCATGCTGGTCGCAAAGCGCGATGCATTGCTCAAGGAAGCAAAGCAGGAGATCCAAAAATATGTGTCCGGCGAGAACCGTCAGCTTGTTGATACGGCTATTGACGAGGCAGACTGGGCAGCAGTGGAGATCTCAGAGGACATCAACCTCAAGAGACTGAGCGCTCAAAGACAGCTTCTGAATGATGTCGAAGAATGTCTGAGAAAGCTTAACGAAGGCACATATGGTGTCTGTGAGGATTGCGGAGAAGAGATCAGCGAAAAGCGGCTGCATGTCATTCCCACAGCAACACTCTGTATTGACTGCAAGGAACAGAGAGAAAAAATGGCTATCCTGGAGCAGGAAACAGAAGTATAGTTACTACGGCAGCATCGGTTCATCTGATGCTGCCTGATTTCCCCTGTTGAGAGACTTCATAGGTGGTTAGTTCAATATAATAGAGAAGGCTGTCACGAGTGGCTTACAGTTTGGGCATAAATTGATCTGTTTTTGGACTGATTATCCCACCAGCAGCATCGGGATTTATCCCGCTATCGTGAGTTTTAGTTCTTTTATCGTCCCACTCCGTTTCTATGCGTAACAGGGCGGTTACTACCATTACAAAAAGCCATGAAACCATTATATGCGTCAACTACAGTATTTGGATTGTTTATTAAGACCCTTCAATTAGAACAAAATCCATGAGCCAAGATAGCGTTTCATCATTTCCTCCAGCACTTCACTCAGTTCAGCGGTGCTGAAGAGGAATTCGAAGGCATCAGGAAATTCATTATGGCCGGGGGAAAAGTTAAGGACTGGGTCAAAAACATACCCGGCACATTTCTCTACGATTTGAAGGACCCTCACATTTTTATTGATAAGTACGCGCACTTCATCGCTACGGAAAAGAATGACAGATACATCGTTTCAAAGATGGTGTTCTTCATCGGCCCTGAGGCGAAACCGCCATCATATTTTCAGGTGATGATCGGCAGGAACCCGGAAAGAATACATTACCCTCAGAATGTGGGACACCAGATAGTTTATTTCGAACAGAAGGATAATGACGGCTACATTGGTATAATGCAACCGATGAATAGTGTTTCACAATTATTGCTTTGATTTCATATGCAATGTTGACGGATTCCATTTGGACAGGACTTAATTCCTTCTCATATAGAGCAATATGAAGAATATGAGCAGCCCAAGGCTAGCACATGACGGGCTTGTATCATTCACCACGTAGCATCCACGGCCTATTCTCCAAAAACTACCGATGTAGGTTTGACTGTTTTTTCTCTTATGCATGGACTTGACATTATGTCATATCTGACATAGTATTAAGCATGAGCCCTTTCGACAAACCGATTGTGTGGCTTCACGGGGAAATACGCACGCCACCTCTGTCTAAAGAGGCGCGGATTGAAACTGGGTTTCTACTGAGGATGCTTCAAAAAGGCGAAAAACTCAGCATGCCTCAATCGCGACCCATGAAAGTCATAGGCAGCAGATGCCACGAGCTTAGAATTGATGATGAGCACGTAACGTGGAGGATCATTTGCCGGGTGGATGATGATGCAATTGTCATACTCGAAGTCTTCAAGAAAAAGAGCGAACAGACGCCACAGCAGGTGATCGATACATGCAAGAAAAGGTTAAAGGAGTACGACGAATCATGAACAAGAAGAAAATGGCAACATTGGAACAAAAAGGGTGGAATGTCGGAACTGCGGCTGAGTTCCTGGGCTTGTCTGCTGAAGAGGCGACTTATGTGGAGCTGAAACTCTCGTTGGCCCTCTATCTGCAGAAGAAAAGAAAGGCCAAACACATGACGCAGGACCAACTCGCAAGGCTTATTCATTCGAGCCAGTCACGGGTTGCCAAGATGGAAAAAAGCGATCCTACGATTTCAATCGACTTGCTGATGAAATCTCTGCTGGCTCTCGGCGCTTCCAGATCGGAACTTGCCCGCACCATATCGTAAAGCTGAACTACTGCCAACTTTGCAAGATCATTGACATGGATCGGCTGAAGGCGATATTCGCCATTCCCAAAGACCCCAATGCCATAAAACTCATTTGCGCGCCATTTATTATGGCGCGCAATGTCAGTTTTACTTTATTAGGGGGGGGGGACGCCAGCCCATATCCCACGTATAACTCAGGACGCGAGCTTCTGGATGGTTTGTGGTTTTATGATCCGATCATCCCGCGGTAAAGCTCCATCACTTCATCCCTGGTCACGACCGTATCGACCTTGTATCCGAGGGCCTCGATATTCTCCTTGCCGCCCTCCTGCCTGTCCACAAGCGCGATGACCTTAACGACCTCGAGGCCGCCCTCTTTTGCCTTGGTGATAGCTTCGATCGTTGACTTGCCGGTGGTGATCACATCGTCAACGATAACGACCTTGTCCCCTGCCGCTACATTCCCCTCTATCCACTGCATGGTACCGTGGGCTTTGGCTGTCTTGCGGCAGACAAATGCCTCGACAGAGTTCTTCTTCAGATACGACGTGTACGCTACGGCATCTGCAATGGGATCAGCACCGAGGGTAAGGCCGCCGATGCCTTGCGCTCCTGAAGCCTTGATCATATCGAAGATGATGTTTCCGATGAGATACATGCCTTCGGGATGGAGCGTAACGGTCTTGCAGTTGAAATAGTAATTGCTCATCCTTCCTGATACGAGCTTGAAGGTCGGCTCCTCGCTGTATCTGAATGCCTTTTCGTAGACAAGTTGAATAAGTCTTTTTTTCATGGGTTCCCCTGGAGCATGTATTTTCTGCGACTATTATAATCGATAAGCCTGGTTATAAGTAACCAATAAATAAGGGTGAAATGCCGTTTCAGAAGATGAAGAAAACTTAATTGGACATTGAGGCTGGCTCTTTATAAAGTAAGTCTATTAATTATTTATGACAAGGTCGACCCGAAGCTCTGATATGAGAAAAAGATCTTACATGCTGCTGGGCAGTATGCTCCTGCTCCTCTGTCTGTCTGCAAGTCTTGCATCCGCAGCTAAGGGCATTTTCCCTTTGCCTGAATCCCGGGAGACGTTCCTCTATAGCGCTGCTGCCTATCCCCTTGAGGATAGGGTGCTTTCGACGGCAAAGCCGGTTGGCATTGGTACTGTGGCTGAAGGCGGCGATTCCTTCAATCTGCAGGTCAGCATAGGCACTTTTGCCCGGCCCGTAGACATGTATCTCACCTTGCTCTCTCCTGATGACAAACAGGGTTCTGTGCTCTCGCTCCGTCCGGATAATACATTCGAAACGTTTTCAGGCAGCATGATACCTTGGCGGAAAAAAGTGACGGCTGCAGGTGAGTTCATCATGGATGTCCCTGTCTCATCCCTGGCATCAGGCCCCTATGTGCTGATGTTTGCGGTCATGCCTGCTGATAACAGCGACAGATATTACCTCTGGACCGTACCCTTCCTCATACCATAGATCACTATTGGAAGTTGACTTGCCCTCAGCTGCGTGGCTATCGTAAGACTATGAAATTCATACTGTTTGATATAGACGGAACGCTTATAGACTCGGGCGGCGCAGGCGTCAGGTCGCTGAACCATGCATTTGAAGAGCTCTTTTCAGTTGGCGATGCGTTTGGTTCCATACGCATGGCAGGGAAAACAGACCTCCAGATACTGACTGAGGGACTGAACCTGCACAACATCTCAAGTTCAAACGGAGTTGTTCCTGAATTTTTCGAAAGCTATATATCGCATCTCAGGAAGACCATTGATGCAACAGAAGGCCACGTGAAGGCCGGCATACGGGAAGCGCTCGCTGAGATCGAAAAGAGGGACGATTGCATGCTCGGACTTCTCACCGGCAACATTGAACGGGGCGCAATGATAAAACTTGAGACCTTTGATCTGGACAGATACTTTGAAATGGGTGCATACGGCGATGATGATGCTGACCGGAACAGGCTCCTCCCTGTAGCGTGCGAAAAGCTCCGGAAAAGCAAAGCTCTTGATATTGATTACAGGGACTGTATTGTTATCGGCGACACGCCAAGAGATATTGAGTGTGCCAAGCCCTATGGTGCCTATTCGATTGCAGTTGCAACCGGCCCCTATTCATACAGCTTACTTTCCGAAACGGCAGCAGATATGGTCTTTCACGATCTCTCTGACACAGACAGATTGCTCAGCCTGCTGAAGAGTTGGTAGATGACCTCATTCAAAATCTCCACGCCATTTGAGCCTGGAGGTGACCAGCCTGAGGCTATCAGGAGGCTCACGGATGGGGTGAAGAAAGGCAGGCAGCATCAGGTCCTGCTTGGCGTTACCGGATCAGGCAAGACCTTTACGATTGCACAGGTGATAGCCAAATTGGGGCGGCCTGCCCTTATCATGGCCCATAACAAGACACTCGCTGCACAGCTGTACGGCGAATTCAAGGAACTTTTCCCGTACAATGCGGTCGAGTTCTTTGTGAGCTACTATGACTATTACCAGCCTGAGGCATATCTTCCCACTACTGATACGTACATAGAAAAAGATGCGCTTATCAATGACGATATAGACAGGCTCAGACACTCTGCAACGCGGGCCGTACTCGAAAGAAGAGATGTTATAGTCGTGGCGTCCGTCTCCTGCATCTACGGCATAGGCTCGCCTCAGGATTACAGGGATATGCACCTTTATCTTGAGGAGAGCATGCAGACAGAAAGGGACGCGGTCCTGGACCGGCTTGTCGAGATCCAGTACAACCGGACAGATATGGACTTCAAACGGGGCAGTTTCAGGGTGCGGGGAGATGTTGTCGAGATCTATCCTTCCTTTGCTCAGGACCGTGCGATCAGGCTGGAGTTCTTCGGCGATACGATCGATGCCATCAGCGAAATAGACCCGCTGAGCGGCAACCGGATACGGAAGATGGAAAAGATCGCACTTTTCCCGAACAGCCACTGGCTTACGCCAAGGGACCGTCTTGAAACTGCGCTGAAAAATATCGAACAGGAGATGAAGGGACAGGTCGAAAAGTTCCTGCAGCAGGGCAAGATCATCGAGGCCCGGAGGATCGAGGAGCGGACGCGCTTTGATATGGAGATGCTGAAGGAGTTCAATTACTGTCACGGCATAGAGAACTATTCCCGCCATTTGAGCGGAAGGGCTGCCGGCGCAGCTCCCTATACCCTGATGCACTATTTTCCTGAGGACTTTCTAATGGTGCTCGATGAATCACACGCGACCGTGCCCCAGATACGCGGTATGTACGAAGGTGACCGGTCGAGAAAGCAGACGCTCATAGATTTTGGTTTCAGGCTGCCGTCCGCACTTGATAACAGGCCTCTGAAGTTCGATGAGTTTGCTGCGAAGGTCGGACAGGCCATTTATGTGTCAGCAACCCCCGCACCATATGAGGTGGAAAAGTCAGGCAGCAGGATCATTGAACAGATCATCCGGCCGACAGGCCTCCTTGACCCGAGGCCCTCTGTGCGTCCGGTATCAGGTCAGGTCCAGGACCTGTTAGGCGAGATACGCACGAGAGCTGAAAAGAACGAGCGGGTGCTGGTGACAACGCTTACCAAAAAGATGGCAGAGGATCTGACCGATTATTATCTCGAACTCGGTGTCAGGACCAGGTATCTGCATTCGGATATTGATACGCTCGAACGGGTCGAGATCATCAGGGATCTGAGACTGGGCAAGTTCGATGTCCTTGTCGGCGTGAACCTCCTGAGGGAAGGGCTGGACCTGCCTGAGGTCTCGCTTGTGGCTATCCTCGATGCTGACAAGGAGGGCTTTCTCAGGTCAGAGCGTTCGCTCATACAGACGACAGGAAGGGCTGCACGGAATGTGAACGGAGAAGTGATATTTTATGCTGACAAGGTGACCGGTTCCATGAAGAAGGCCCTTGATGAAACGAACCGGAGGCGTATGATCCAGGAGGCGCATAACCGAAAAATGGGTATCACGCCTGAAACGATAAAGAGCAGCATCAAGGACATTGCGGCTTCCATTTATGAGGCTGATTATTGGAGCGTGCCGCTGGCCGCAGAGGAAGAGGCTGAATACGGTGTTGACGAGGGAACGCTTAAACGGCTTGATGCAGAGATGAGAGAGGCAGCAAAAAAACTCGATTTCGAACGTGCAGCAGTTATCCGGGACAAGATAAAAGAGATAAAGAAGAAGATGCTGGAGATAGGGGTGAAGAGTTCATAGCCCTCCAAAACGTAATATAACTTAACTCTCCCACCCCGCCCTGTTAATGCGTGATGTTATGACCTTTAAAGGCGATACAATAAAGCAGCCTATCCCCATTGAGAACCTTAATGACGCATTGACCTATGCGGAGCAGGATTTAAAGGACAGATGGGAATGGTATAAGGAAAAGTTTAGGAAAGGAATAAAAAAATGACAAAAAAAGAACTTGCAGAAAGAAATATCGGTATGACCTTTGATTTTATCAGGCAGGTTGTTGAGAGTCCTGAGCTTGCAAAAACTATCCGCGACGGTGCTGAGGTCGATTTTATTGATAAAGACATGCCGACAAAACATGCGCTTACAGGGAAGAAAAAGAAAGTATCTCTCTATAAAGTAGAGCATGTTTTCGAAGCGGTCAAAGGGTAGGCGGCTGCAAAGCTCACAATGGGCGCAATTTATCATTAAGGAGAGGTGCCTGATGAGTATTCCTAACAAGAGAGATCGGCGTATCCGGCCTACCCATCCCGGTGAGATGCTGCGCGAGGATTTTCTGCCGGATTTCGAACTGACTGTGGCAGGTTTTGCTGAGGCACTTGGCGTATCGCGCCAGACAGTAAATGAACTCCTTAGGGAACGACGGGCTCTAAGCCCGGCCATGGCATTGCGGCTTGCAAAATTGCTCCAGAATTTTGGCTTAATGCACAGCGTGCCGTCGATCTATGGGAGGCTGCTCGAGTAATGAAAAAAGGGATTGAGCGCATTGCCCCGCTTCATGCAGCATAATATGGTCGGCATGCAATGTATGGACCCATGATCGAAACTCCGTTAGAATTAAATGGAAAGGGAATGACCATGAAGTGGAATGATCCGATAGTGGCTGATGCAAGAAAAACTTAAGTCAGATGCTTAGGGTATATTAGGAAAAGAAATGGGTCAGGGTAAGACCTGCAGATATTCTTATTGAAGTCTATGGCCGCACTGTTGTAACAGGCGGCCATAAATAATTATAAAAACTACTTCTTTTCTTCCAGTTTTGCCTTGAGCAGATCACCGAACGTTCCGAAGCTGGACGAAGAACTGCTCGTCTGGCCGGACTCTGTAAGGTAATCCTGATATTCCTGCTTTACGACCATATCCATGGCAGCCTTTCTGCTGAGCTTGACCTTGTTGCTCTCCTTGTCGACTTCGACGACCGTCACCTTCATCTCAGAACCTTCAGGGAACATCTTTTTGTGGTCAGCACCCTGCGAGGTCGCCATCTCATTGTTCGGCACAAGGCCGGTCAGGCCGCTCTTGAGCTTTACGAATATACCGAAGGGCATGATCTTTTCGACCTTGCCTTCAAGGGTTTCGCCAACCTCAGGGAGGGTGATCTTCTGGGGTTCTACCCGGGGATTTATCGAGAGGCTGATCTTCCTGCTTTCTTTATCAACCGCGAGGACATAGACCTCAACAGTCTGACCGGTCTCTACCACCTCCTTTGGATGGTTGATCCTTCTGCCTGCGCCGAGGTTTGAGATATGAATAAGTCCGTCAATGCCCGGCTCGAGGTTCACGAAAGCGCCAAACGGAGTGAGACGAACGATCTTCCCGCTGACACGGCTTCCTTCTGCATAGGTGTCTGCGATCTGTGTCCAGGGGTCTGGTTCCATTGCCTTGAGGCTCAGGCTCAGCTTATTCTTCTCCCAGTCGATCGAGAGTATCTTTGCTGTAACCTGCTGGCCAAGGGACAGGATGTCGGAAGGCTTTTCGTTCCTTACCCAGGAAAGCTCGCTTGCAGGGATAAGGCCGTCAATGCCGCCGAGGTCAACGAAGGCCCCGAAATTCATTACTGACCTGACCGAGCCCGTGACCTCTGCCCCGACCTGGAGGGTTTCTCTGAGTTTCTCTATTTTTTCCGTTTTTTCCTTTTCGAGGTTTGCACGGCGGGAGAGGATGATGTTCCTCCCATTCTCTTCGAACTCAAGAACTTTGAACGGGAAGGTGCGGCCGAGATACACGCCTCCTTCGCGGCCTCCCTTAAGATCTATCTGCGAAAAGGGGCAGAAGCACCGGACATCACCTACAAGGACCTCGAAGCCGCCCTTTACCTCGCGCTTGATCTCGCCCTGCACCGGTATTTCAGCTTCAAAGGCGTCGCGGATGCTTTTAAGGCTCACGGCTGAATATCCGTGTACCAGGGTTGTGAACTTTCGCAGGCCGCTTTCAACAGATATGAAAAAAACATCAAACTCATCGCCTGTCTTTACCTGTATATTGCCATCCTTGTCTCTGAACTCGCTCAGATTGATAGCCCCTTCGCTCTTGTCACCAAGGTCTATGAAGGCAAGATCGCCGGAGATGCTTACGATCCTGGTCCTCATCTTCTGGCCCGGAGAGAATCTGACCGTCTGCTTGCTGCTCTGTGCGAGCAGTTCTGCAAAGCTCTCTTCCCGGGGAGCATTTGAGACATTCGTATCAGGTGAAATGTTTTTTGCAGTTTCGGAATTCATGCGTGCATAACCTCTCAAATATTAAAATATGTACCCGAACTGTATCACAAAGGATTTTTTAAACAGCATGGCGGGTAAAGTGTTCTCTAAGTTTATAGGATTTGTTCCTTCTGAGTCAAACCGCCGGGCAGCTCAAACCTCAAAGGCGTCCTGAATATAGTGAATGTCCGGCTTTCCGCTCTTCATCGAGATGCTGATAACATCGAATCGCGCAGGCATCTCTTTCCTGAATCTCTTCAGGTAGCTCATGGCGACCTTCGTGATCTTTGCCTGTTTTCGACTGGTTACTGCCTCGAACGGAGCGCCGTACGCATCGCCTGCCCGTGCTTTTACTTCAATAAACACAAAGACATTGCCGTCCTTTGCGATAATGTCGATCTCGCCAAAAGGGGTGCGAAAGTTCTGCTCAATAATAGTAAGCCCTTTTTCCCTGCAGAGAGCCACTGCAAGGTCTTCGCCCTTTTTGCCGAGGTCTTTCATGGAGCTAATCGCTTCCCTCAAGTCTCATGAGCAGGGCTGGTATGCTTTCTATATCCTTAATGTCCTTTTGGCAGAGCATCCTGAACAATTCCCTGAATGCTGCATATTCTTCCCAATGCCCGTGAAGGTTTCCTGTCAATGACCTGAACAGCATATCTCCCTTTGCATCCCAGTCAAGGAGCAGGACGACCTTTGAGAACTGCTCTGCCAATTCCTCGGAAAAATCATAAAGCCCCTTGCCGCGGTGAAGCGGTATGATTTCTCCGGAAAGGCCGAGCTTTCTCAGTGCCTGCAGGTCTTTTTTCCCTTCCACAACGACCGGGAAACGTCTGTTAAGCTCACAAAGGGCCTCAATGACCTCACGGAGCCGTTCAGCCCGTTCAAGGTCTTCAGTTGACGGCATGTTATGGCTATGCTTGTTGTTCATGAGAGGCATTTTCTTATTATAATCATATGCTGGTCAAAAAGTAGGGTCTTCAGACGCCGCAGACGGCAAGTGACGGAAAAGCTGAACAGAATAGTTTGCCGTGTTCCTGATAAGGATAGCTTCCAGGGGACGCATATGAAGAACATGAAAAAATGGAAGGAGAGAGAATGAAAAAGTGCTTGAAGATAAACAAGAAATATTATATTTCTTGTTATCAGTTTGTTTGTTGACAAGAGCCCTATTTTCATATATTTTAGACATATGGCGGCTAAACTCGGGCAGATTCTCATTGCCTCAAGTATTATTACTGAAGATCAGCTGAAGCAGGCCCTTAACGCCCAGAAAAGGGAAGGTGGAAGGCTTGGGACGAATCTGGTAAAACTGGGCTTCATTACTGAAGAAAAACTCGTTGCTTTTTTGAGCAAACAGTATGGTGTTCCCGCGATAAACCTTTCTGATTACAAGATCGATTCTGCAGTGCTGAAACTGGTTCCCGCTGATATGGCAAAGAAGTACCTGATCATGCCTGTGGCAAGGGTCGGAGCAACGCTCACCATTGCAATGGCTGACCCGTCAAATGTGTTTGCGATCGACGATGTAAAGTTCATGACCGGCTACAATGTCGAGGTCGTTGTCTCGAGCGAGAGCGCGATCATAGGCGGCATCACGACCTGCTATCTCGGCAAGGGTGAGAATGTCCTTGCAACTTCCGGTGCTTCGCAGAAGGCGGCTGCTACCACAAATGCAATTCTTCAGGCAAAGGATTATACCTTCACCGAAGCCGATCTGGCTGCCGGGGCTGATTTTGGGGGCACGGACGATGGCCCGCAGGTCAGCGTTGAGGATTTCGATTCGATCGTCGGCAATGCTCTTGATGGTGTTGACGTCCTTGAGGAAAAAGATGATTCTGAGGTCGTAAGGGACGTTGAGGCGCCGATCGTGAAGCTCGTGAACGGCATTTTCGTTAATGCTATCAAATCAGGCGCCAGCGATATCCATATTGAGCCCTATGAGAACTCCCTGAGAGTACGATACCGTGTAGACGGCGTTATGTACACGGTCATGAACCTTCCGACCAAGATCAAGGCTGCTCTTACTTCACGAATCAAGATCATGTCCAAACTTGATATTGCAGAGCGCAGGCTTCCGCAGGACGGCAGGATCAAGCTCAAGCTGGGGAAGAAACGGGAGATCGATTTCCGCGTATCGGTCCTTCCCTGCCTGTTCGGCGAAAAGACGGTTCTCAGACTTCTTGACAAGGCCAACCTGCAGGTCGATCTCACGAAGCTGGGCTTTGAGGTTGCTGCCATGGATGACTTCATGGAAGCCCTCAATAAACCGTATGGCATGATCCTGGTGACCGGCCCTACGGGCAGCGGAAAGACCACGACCCTTTATTCTGCCTTGAGCTATCTCAATAAAGCTGACACGAATATCATGACTGCCGAAGATCCGGTCGAGTTCAATTTCATGGGCATCAACCAGGTGCAGATGAAGGAAGAAATAGGCCTGACCTTTGCCGCAGCATTGAGATCATTCCTCCGGCAGGACCCTGACATCATCATGGTCGGTGAGATCCGGGACTTCGAGACCGCTGAGATCGGCGTCAAGGCGGCTCTGACAGGACATCTGGTGCTGAGTACGCTTCATACGAACGATGCTCCGGGTACGATAAGCAGACTTTTGAATATGGGTATTGAGCCTTTCCTTGTTTCGTCCGCCGTTATTATCATTGTTGCCCAGAGGCTTGCAAGAAGGATCTGCGCCAGCTGTAAGGCAGAAGATCCTGTCCCTGCGCTGGCACTGACAAAGGTCGGTTATACGGAGGACGAGGCAAAGACCATGAAGGTCTTTAAAGGCAAAGGCTGCCCGGCCTGTAATAATACCGGGTACAAGGGCAGAGTTGCGCTGTATGAGGTAATGCTTCTCAAGGATGAGATCAAGGAACTTGTCCTTGAAGGAGCATCTTCTGCGGAGATAAAAAAGGCTGCAATCCGCCTCGGCATGAAGTCATTAAGAATGAGCGGCATGACAAAGATCGTAGAAGGCGTAACGACGATAGAAGAAGTCTTGCGTGTCACCTTCGGAGATTAAAGGAGACCTGAATGGCAACAATTTATGACCTGCTGAAAGTCATGATAGAGAAAGGAGCATCTGACCTTCATATTACGACTGCAAGCCCTCCGAGACTGAGGATCGACGGGAAACTGATCCCCCTTGATCATCCGACTCTTACGCCTGTTGAGACAAAGACATTGGCGTACAGCATTCTGACGGATGCCCAGAAACATAAGTTTGAAGAGAATAACGAGCTTGACCTTTCATTCGGGGTGAAAGGACTGAGCAGATTCAGGGGGAACATCTTCATGCAGAGGGGCGCTGTTGCCGGAGCGTTCAGGACCATTCCCTTCGAGATAAAGACCTTCCAGGACCTGGGTCTCCCTGAGGTGGTGAATGACCTGGTTAAAAGGCCGAGGGGCCTTATTCTTTGCACTGGACCTACTGGCAGCGGTAAATCGACGACCCTTGCAGCCATGGTCGACAGGATAAACTCGGAACGCTATGATCATATCATTACGGTTGAAGATCCGATCGAATATCTGCATGGACACAAAAAATGTCTGATCAATCAGAGGGAGGTCCATGCTGACACTGCCTCATTCAAGGCTGCGCTCCGGTATATTCTCAGGCAAGACCCGGATGTGGTGCTTATTGGTGAGATGAGAGATCTTGAAACCATTGAAGCTGCTCTGACCGTAGCTGAAACAGGTCATTTGACGCTTGCAACGCTTCATACCAACTCAGCCGTGCAGACCATGAACCGTATCATCGATGTCTTTCCACCGCATCAGCAGGAGCAGATCCGTGTTCAGCTCTCGTTCGTTCTTGAGGGTGTATTGTCACAGCAGCTGATTGCGAAGAAATCCGGAAAGGGGAGAGCACTTGCTATTGAACTGCTTGTGCCGAACGCTGCCATCAGAAACCTGATCCGCGAGGACAAGATCCACCAGGTGTACTCCATGATGCAGACAGGCCAGGGAAAGTTCGGCATGCAGACCATGAACCAGTCGCTCATTGAGCTGTATACTAAGGGGCATATTGCCTATGAAGATGCGATCGCCAGGTCGTCGGTACCTGAGGAAATAATCCAGATGCTGCAGAGGCTCAGTTCTTCTCCCTCTGCACGCGGGAGGCAATAGATCATGGCAACGATTTTTGAATGGTCAGGTAAAACAACCAAGGGATTAATCGAGTCAGGTGAGATTTCTGCCAACTCGAAGGATGAGGTAATTGCCCAGCTCAGAAAAAGGAGCATCACGGCGACCCTGGTCCGGGAAAAGAAGAAGACTGCGAGTAAATTCAACTTTGGCGGCGGGGTCAAAGACAAGGATATCGTCATTTTTACCCGTCAGTTCGCCACTATGATAGACGCAGGCCTTCCGCTTGTTCAGGCCCTTGAGATCCTTTCGCAGCAGGTTGAGAGCAAGTCCCTGGCAACAGCCCTCACGGGTATCAAGAACGATGTCGAGGGAGGCGCCACCTATGCTGATGCGCTGAGAAAGCATCCCAAAGTTTTCACTGACCTGTATGCGAACATGGTGGCAGCGGGTGAGTCAGGAGGTATTCTCGATACTATTCTGAACCGGCTCGCAGCGTATATGGAAAAAGCGATGAAACTGAAGAAAAAGGTCAAGGGAGCGATGATCTATCCGATCGTTGTCTCATCGATCGCGGTCGGCGTTATCGCGGTCATTATGATATTTGTTGTGCCGACCTTCTCAAAGATGTTCACACAGATGGGCGGCACCCTTCCGCTGCCTACACTGCTTGTCATGAAGACCAGTAATTTCCTTGCCGGTATCGGAGGAGTGATCTCGGGGATGATCATCGCCGCTGCTATTGTTGCCTTTAAACAGATCCGGAAGACCGAAAAAGGCACTGCGATGACTGATCGTATCTTCCTGAAATTGCCGATCTTCGGTATTCTGCTCAGAAAGGTCGCGGTTGCCAAGTTTACCCGAACGCTCGGAACGTTGATCAGCAGCGGCGTCCCGATCCTGGACGGGCTTGAGATAACGGCAAAAACAGCCGGCAACAAGGTCATTGAGTATGCGGTCATGGAGGTCAGGCAGGCAGTTACTGAAGGTAAGACACTTGCTGAGCCGCTTATGAGATCCAAGGTTTTTCCTCCTATGGTCACGCATATGATCGCAGTCGGTGAAGCGACCGGTGCACTCGATGCCATGCTTAACAAGATCGCTGATTTTTACGATGACGAAGTTGACGCTTCGGTCGGTAACCTGACTGCCATGATGGAGCCGATGCTGATGGTCTTTCTCGGAGGCTCGGTCGGTTTTATCGTTATCGCGATGTATCTGCCCATCTTCAAGCTTATCACCCTCATCAAGTAAGCTTGCATGGCAGATGCCGCCATGCATCTAAGACTCAAGGCCCTGATTGTATTCAGGGCCTTGTTTGTCAGCCTGCTCCTTGGCTCTGCATTCATTTTTAAAATAGAATTTTTTCCAAACCCCCGTGCCATATCTTTTTTTATTATTGCGCTCTATAGCCTCACCATACTGTATGTCCTGCTTATACAGCGCATTAAAAAGGTTTTTCTCTTTGCTTACATTCAGCTCGTCCTCGATGTCTTTGCCGAGATAGCGCTTATCTATATTACGGGCGGCATTGAGAGCTGGTTCTCCTTTACCCTGATCCTTACGGTGATGTCCTCAAGCATAGTGCTTAATCAGAAAGCCGGTTACATTGTCGCAAGCATGAGCTGCATCCTGTATGGAGCCATGCTCGATTTGCAATTTTACGGCCTGATACCTATCCCCTACGAAAGGACCATGCTGGAAAAACAGTTTCTGTATAATATTTTTATTCATACCATCTCGCTCTATGTTACCGCCTATCTTGCGGGCTATCTCTCCTCGCGGCTCGAAAAGACCACAGAGGAGCTTGCCGAGAAAGACACGCATCTCAGAGACCTGGAGCTTTTTAACATGAAGGTTATCGAGAGCCTGCCGAGCGGTCTTGTTACGACCGATATTGAGGGAAAGGTGCTTATCTTTAACAGAGCTGCCGAGCAGATTACCGGCACGGCAAAACAGGAGATTATCGGCAGGACCATAGAGCATGGCCTGCCATTCCTGAAAATTCCGATCAGGGAAGGACGGCAGGATGGGGTCCTGAACAGACATAATCATGAGAAGAAGATCATCGGGATACACATTTCTATCCTGAGGGATATCAGCGGCAAGGAAACAGGGTTCATCGGCATCTTTCAGGATCTGACTGCGCTGAAAGAACTCGAAAATGAGATGAAGAACAAGGAAAAATGGGCGGCAATAGGCGAACTGTCTGCGAATATCGCACATGAGATCAGAAATCCGCTCGCATCCCTCAGGGGATCCATAGAGATGCTCAGGGAGGGCAGGATCCCGGAAAAGTACCGTGACAAGCTTATGGGAATAGCTATCAATGAGACGGAGAGGCTCAATACTATTGTGACAGATTTTCTCACCTATTCAAGGCCAAAGCCGCTTGATATTCAGAACGCGGACCTGAATGCGCTTCTGCGCGATACGCTTGAACTCCTTCGAAACAGAGCGCAGAGCATGGGGGATATCATTGTCCGTCCGGAATGCGATGGGGAACTGATTGTTTCTTTGGATCCGCAGAAGATAAGGCAGGTCTTCTGGAACCTCGGCATCAACGCCCTTGAGGCCATGGAAAAGGGCGGTGAGCTGACGGTCTCAACAAAGGAAACGCCGGATAAGATATCGGTCATATTTTCCGACACGGGCTTCGGCATGGCTGCCGAGGACCTGGAGAGGATCTTTTATCCCTTTCATACCACAAAAGATAAGGGGACCGGGCTCGGATTGTCTATTGCGCTCAGGATCGTGGAGGAGCATCAGGGAAGGATCGTGGTAAAGAGCAAGCTTGGCTCAGGGACGACCTTTGAGATCATACTACCGAGGACCTATGGAAAATAAAGGCAGAATTCTTATTATTGAAGACGAAAAGAGCATGCGCGAGGTGCTTAATATCCTGCTGGAGGAGGAGGGGTATGAGACCCTGTCAGCCTCAGACGGGCAGGACGGCATCAGGATGATCCAGGAGGACATTTTCGATATCGTGATCACGGACATCAGGATGCCGAGAGCAGACGGCTTTGAGGTCCTCAGGAAAGTGAAAGAAATATCGCCTACCAGTATTGTGATCATGATCACTGCCTTCGGCACAACAGAATCGACCATAGAAGCAATGAAGCTGGGGGCGTACGACTACATTCACAAGCCCTTCAAGATCGATGAGATCCGTCTTATCATTAACAAGGCCTTTGAGAAGAAGAGGCTCAGCGAGGAGATCTCTGTTCTCAGAGAGAAGGTTCAGACCACCTACCGCATTGAGAACATCATCGGCAAAAGCCCCAGGATGCAGGAACTTTTCAGGCTGATCCCAAAAGTTGCCCAGAGCAGTTCGACCGTGCTGATCACCGGCGAGAGCGGCTGCGGCAAGGAACTGGTCGCTGCAGCCCTGCATAACCTGAGTATGAGAAAGAACAAGAACTTTGTCACGATCAACTGTGCCACCTTCCCGGAAGGGCTTCTTGAAACAGAACTCTTTGGCCATGTCAAGGGATCCTTCACCGGTGCTGTACAGAACAAGGAGGGGCTCTTCGAGATCGCTGACCAGGGGACCATCCTCCTTGACGAAATAGCTGAAATGCCGCTGTCCCTCCAGCCGAAGCTGCTGCGGGTGCTCGAGAACGGCATATTTAGAAGGGTGGGCGGCGTAGCAGACATTACGGTCGATGTCAGGGTACTATCTGCGACAAACAGGAACCTGGCCGAAGCAATAGCAGAAGGGAAATTCCGGGAGGACCTTTTCTACCGGCTGAATGTCATCCCTTTGCATATGCCGCCGCTGAGGGAACGGCCTGAGGATATCCCGCTTCTGCTGGACCATTTTTTCCGCAAGTTTTCCGGAGGCTCGAAGAAGCTCACTTCAGAAGCGCTTCGCATACTCATGAAGTATCCCTGGAAAGGCAATGTGCGGGAGCTTGAGAATATGGTCGAGAGAGTTGTCCTGCTGACTGAAGGAGATGCCATTTTGCCGGAAGACCTTCCCGAAGAGTTCTTTCTAACTTCACGCAAGGATACAGGCCTCCCCGCTGTTGATGACGAGGGCGTTGACCTTGAAAAGATTATTGAGGAGATCGAAAAGGACTATCTCCTGAAGGCATTGGCAAAGGCTAATGGCAGCAAGACCGATGCTGCAAAGCTTCTCAATCTTTCATTCAGGTCTTTCAGACACCGCTTATATAAATACGGGATAAAGTGATACAATAGCTCTGATGAAACTTGGCGAGGCATTAATCAAAGACAGCATCATCACCAGGGACCAGCTTAAGAAGGCCCTTGAGAGACAGGTTATCTTCGGCGGACGGATCGGGTCGAACATCATTGAGCTCGGCTTTGTCAAAGAGAATGAAATGCTTTCCTTCCTGAGTTCTTTTTTTAAGGTCCCGGCAGTCAAGGTCGCTGATCTGAATGCTATTGACCCGGAGGTCATTGCAAGCATCACCGCAGAGATTGCCGATAAATACAAGATCTTGCCGTTTAAGAAAGACCGCAATAGGCTGCATGCGGCCATGCTCGACCCGCGATCCATGTCGAGTGTTGACGAGATGAGATTTCTCATCGGGCTTGATATTGTCCCCTATGTCATTACAGAACTGAGGCTCCTCTACTGCCTTGAAAAATATTACGACATCAAGAGAGACCTCCGTTACATCAGTGTCTTTGGCAGGGAGGAGGCTGCGGAGGAGAAGAAACCCGAGGACGAGGCAAAGCAGATCCTGAAGGTGAAAGAGCAGTTTGCCGCAGTGCGGGATAAGGAAGAGGTCATCGGTATACTCCTGAGCATGACGAAGACGGTTGCGTCAAGGGCTGCAGTGTTCCTGGTCAAGGGTAATGCCGTTTCCGGATGGAAGGCCCGCGGGGTTGATATAGACGCGTTTAATACGTCTGCTGAAGGTCAGTCCATATTCTCAGAGGTCCTTAGCCGAAAGACCTATTACCGAGGCCCCCTTCTGAAGATACCGGGCAATGCATTGCTTATTGAACGGCTGAACGGAACGCCCCAGGACTGCTGCATGATGCCGGTCACGATCAGGGACAAGATCATTGGTCTTCTCTATGTTGACAACGGCAATAATTCGGTGCTTGATGCAGGACTTGGGTACATACACAGCCTTGTTGCGCTGGCGTCTGTCAGTTTTGAGATTGTGATCCTCAGAAAGAAGCTCTTCGACCTATAGTCGTATCCTCTCCTTTCCTGTATAGATATTCATTCTGTCTCCGCGGGCAAACCCGATAAGGGTCACGCCGGACGAAGCAGCGATCTCAACGGAAAGGCTCGTAGGCGCTGCCCTGCTGATGATCACCGGGATGCCGCAGCGTCCGCATTTCAGAACGATCTCAGACGAGAGCCTGCCGCTTGCAAGCATGATCTTTCCGGGGAAGGGTATGTCTTCAAGAAGCGCATACCCGATCACCTTGTCCACGGCATTATGTCTGCCGATATCCTCGGTAAAGACGAGTATGTGCTGGCTGTCTGCAAGGGCTGCGCTATGGACTCCGCCCGTTGCCTTATATCCTTCAGATCTTTTTTGAAATTCATGGTACAGTGCCCTTATATCCTGAAGATCAAAGACCGCGGGATCAGATATTTTATTTTCGGGAAGCTGTCTGTTCAGGCTTATGCCGCCGGCGCAGCCAGAGGTGACAACCTTTTCACCTGCAGCGATCGTACCGCTCGCCGGAATATCCACATTGATCTCATCGCCATAGGTGATCGATATCCTCTCTGCACACCATCCCCCTGAGATAAGACCCTCATTGAAGACCACGCCGACGACAAACTCCCTGATCATCTGCGGACTGCAATAGAGGCTGAGTGCGTGATCGCCATTCACTGATATTCTTACTTTTTTTTCAACAGCAACAACATCCTCGACCTCTTCGACAGAGGCATCTCTGATCTTCACTATGTTGACTCTGCTCGATATGTCCATATCTTATGCCTTCAGATATACGATGTTCTTGAGACTCACTTGACAAGCGGCAGGCTTGCTTTCTATTATGTCATGTTCGGGGCGTAGCGCAGTCCGGTAGCGCACACGGTTCGGGACCGTGGGGTCGAAGGTTCAAATCCTTTCGCCCCGACCATTTTCCCCTTTGATTTCATTGAATTATTCTATCACACTGTTGATAAAATAGGTGTGTGCTGATCTGCTGTAGGGTACAGCACGTGTCGATAACCTGAAAGTTCCTCATCGGCGCGGGATGGTCAGCCTTTTCGCTGCTGTTTGTCTTTCAACGAGAGCTGCCTGCCATTCGTTGCCTTGACAACCGTTTGGTGGTATCCTGTGCGTAGCCATGTATAAGAAGATCCTTGCTGCGGTCAATGAACATCTGAACTCTGAAGTTGCTGCGCGCTATGCCCTGCATCTTGCGAAAGAAAATAACGCAAAGTTCTATATCTGTTTTGTTGCCGGGAAATGTATGTCGCAGCATAACTGCCGGACAGCCGAGGATGCAGTAAAACGTCTTTTCAATGAGGCAAAGGACCTGAACGTGCATGCTGAGAGCATTGCCGAAATGGGCGATCCTGTCGCAGATATCAGGAAGATCGTTCAGCATGAGAATATCAGCATTGTTTTTGCCGCAACGCGGCGGGAAGACATAAAAAGAAGGTTCTATGCAGGTACGATAGCGCGGAGTCTTTCCCTGAAGCTTCCCTGCTCGGTTGCCCTGGTGCGCGTAGTACATTCAGGGAGAGTGCATCCCGGCAAGATACTGGTCCCGCTCAAAGAAAAACTCGATCACGTTACCGAGCGCGCCTCCTTTGTCACGCATATGGCCCATGCCTTCGGCTCAAAGGTCTTTGTCTTCCATGCCCCAAGACCCCTGACGAAATTCTTTCATGGGGAGATCCATCTGACAGAGCCGGAGTGGTCGGAGCGCAGATCACAGGACATCGCGCATTTCATGACCTATCTTAAAGAGCATGACATTGAACATGAAGGCCGTCACCTGCCCGGACAAACTGCCCGGAACATTACCATAGAAGCATTCGCAAAAAGACATGACCTTATCATCATGGGAGCAAGCGAGCGGAACCTTCTGACATCCCTGTTGAAAGGCAATCCGGTTGAAGAAGTGCTTAAAGACACACCCTGCGACCTGATCATTCTGAAACCGCGTCATGAGGATTAACGGCCTCTCGAAGGAGGAAGCCCTCAGGCAGCTTGTCAGTTCTGAGGAAGGCCTGTCAGAAGCAGAGGCAGCCAAACGATTGTCTGAGAGCGGTTTCAACGAGATCAGGGAGGTGCATAAGACACGTCTCACCCTGCGCTTTTTTAGCCAGTTCACACATTTTCTTGCGATCCTGCTTTGGGTTGGTGCAGGCCTCTCGTTCCTTTCCGACTATCTCCATTCCGGTGAAGGCATGGCAACCCTCGGTTTTGCGATCATCGGCGTCATTGTAATCAATGCAATTTTCACCTTTATTCAGGAATACCGTGCAGAAAAAGCTCTCGAGGCGCTAAAGAAACTTTTGCCCTTCCAGGTAAGGATCATGAGGGAAGGAAAGGAAAAACAGGTCCATTCCCGGGAGGTCGTGCCCGGAGACATTGTTTTTTTTTCAGAAGGAGACAGGATACCGGCTGACACACGCCTGATCGAAAGCTCAACGCTCAAGGTGAATAACGCTGCCCTGACGGGTGAGTCAGAGGCAAGCCTCAGAGACCATAGCCCTTTTCAGGGAGAGCTGCCGGATAGTCCCAATATTGTGTTTGCCGGAACAACCGTAACAAGCGGCTCGGGCAAGGGACTGGTCTTCGCAACCGGCATGAGCACAGAGTTCGGAAGAATTGCCCATCTAACCAGCGCTGTTGAATCAGGCCTGAGCCCGCTTCAGAAAGAGATAACCCGGACCACCAGGATCATAGCCGTTCTTGCTACGATCATCGGCCTCAGTTTCTTTGTCATCGGCCATTTCATGGGAAGGGTCTTTTGGGAGAACTTCATCTTTGCGATAGGAGTTATTGTGGCGCTGGTCCCTGAGGGCATGCTGCCGACCGTCACCCTTGCCCTTGCCATGGCAAGTCAGAGGATGGCAAAAAGAAAGGCCCTCATCAAAAACCTTTCTTCTGTAGAGACCCTGGGCTGTGTAACCGTGATCTGCACTGACAAGACCGGTACGCTGACCCAGAACAGGATGACTGCATCAAAAATATGGACAGATAACAGGATCACTGAGGCAAAGGACTATAGGCCGCAGGCAACAGACGTGCTGATGCAGGCTGCGTTCCTCTGCAATAATGCCCGCTATGCTGATAACGAATACCAGGGCGATCCCACAGAAACGGCTCTTCTAAAGCTCGCAACAGAAGGCATGGGCAGTCTCGATGCAGAGCGCATTTCAGAGATACCTTTTGACCCTGACCGCAAGAGGATGACAACACTGAACAGGATCGGAGATAAAAAATACGTCTTCTCAAAAGGCGCAATGGAGAGCATTTTGCCTTTATGCAGCAGATACCTGATTGACGGGGCGAATCAGGAGATGAATGAGCTGTTCCGCAAGCAGGCGATGAATGCATATCATCAGCTGATGGACAGCGGCCTGCGGGTACTTGCGTTTGCGTATAAAACGGCAGCGAACAGTGATCAGCTGTCAGTAATCAGCTCCCAATCCCCAATCCCTGGCCCCCAGGCCCTTGAATCTGATCTCGTCTTCCTCGGATTGATCGGGCTTGAAGACCCGCCGCGTCCTGAAGTTCCTGATGCCTTAACAAAATGCCATGGGGCAGGGATCAGGGTGATCATGATCACCGGCGATGGAAGCAGAACAGCCGTTGCCATAGCGCGCGAGATAGGCCTGGTAAGAGGAGAGCCGGTCGTTATAGAAGGCTCCGAGCTCGTCACTATGAATGACCATGAACTGCGAGAAAAACTCTCTGCAAAAGAGATCATCTTTGCGCGTATGACGCCCAAGCACAAGATGCGGGTCGTCTCGATTCTGAAAGAGCAGGGAGAACGGGTTGCCGTAACAGGCGATGGCGTCAATGATGCCCCTGCGCTCAAGATGGCAGACATAGGCATCGCCATGGGCATCTCAGGCACAGACGTAGCAAAAGAAGCGTCAGACATGATACTGCTCGACGACAACTTTGCCACGATCATCAATGCGGTCGAGGAAGGCAGGGCAGTATTTGAAAATATACGAAAATTTATTGTCTACTTTTTCACTTCGAATGTTGCTGAACTGGTGCCGTTCGTCATTTTTGTGATCTTCAGAGTGCCACTGCCTCTGACAATCATGCAGGTGCTTGCCATCGACCTGGGGACTGACCTGATCCCAGGTCTCGCTCTCGGGGCCGAAAAACCGACAAAAGGTCTGATGGCATTGCCTCCCCGCAGCCCCCGGGAGAAGCTGCTGAATGCGAAAGTGCTCTCTCTGGTCTTTCTTTTTCTCGGCTCGATCGAGGCTTCAGCAGGTCTCTTCGGATTTTTCCATGTTATGGAACAGGGCGGATGGCAATGGGGTGAGATGCTGCCTCCCAATAACATCCTCTATATTCAGGCAACTACAGCCTGTCTTACCGGCATCGTGATCGCACAGGTAGCAAATGTCTTTGCCTGCAGGTCATTCAGGGAATCTGTCTTCAGCATCGGGTTCTTCACGAACAGGCTGATATTTGTCGGCATAGCCTTTGAGCTGGCACTCCAGTTCTTCATTGTGTACCACCCTTGGGGAAACAGGATATTCAGCACTTATCCGATCGCCATGAGCACATGGCTTGTGCTCATCCCCTTTGCCTTTGTCCTCTTCTTTGCCGAAGAAGCGAGGAAAGCAATTATGCGATATAATCACCCGCTCAGTTCATCAAAATCCACTTTTAGTCTGTAACCGACACCGGGTTCATTAATGAAGAAACGCGGCCGCGCAGGATCAGCCTCCAGCTTATGGCGAAGCTGGGCCATATAGATGCGCAGATAATGGCTCTGGTTCACATATGCAGGGCCCCAGACCTCCTTCATCAGCTGACTGTGGGTAATGACCTTGCCGGAATGTTTTATCAGTGTCGTCAGGAGCCGGTATTCAATAGGGGTCAGATGCACTTCTCTGTCATCAAGCAACACCTGCCTCTTCACAAGGTCGACCTTCAGGTTGTCCAGAACAAAGACTGCCTCCTCTTCGCCATGCTGCGTTGCCGTATGACGGAGCGCCACTCGAATTCTGGCTAATAGTTCGCCTGCGCCAAAGGGCTTGGTCAGATAGTCGTCTGCGCCTGCATCAAGCGCCCTGATCTTATCCTCTTCCTGTTCCCGTGCAGAAAGAACAATGATAGGGATCTGAGTCCACTCCCGCAGCCTTTTCGTAACCTCAATTCCGTCGATATCGGGCAGGCCGAGATCGAGCAGCACGACATCCGGATTTCGTGTTGCTGCCTGAGTCAAGCCATCCTGTCCCGTACCCGACTCAATAAGGCGGTACCCGTGACCCTGGAGCGTTATCCGCAGGAAGCGGCGCATCTGCGGCTCGTCCTCGATCAGGAGTATTAATCCCTTATCCTCGGCCATACGGCTTACCTCATTCCTTTTCCATCAACGGCTGTTCACCTTCCAACGGAAGGGTGAAGCGGAAGGCTGCTCCTTTGCCAATGCGATTTTCGGCCCATATGCTGCCACCGTGGGCAGTTACAATTGCCCGACAGATCGCCAGTCCCAAGCCGATGCCGCCCCCGGGTCCTGGGCCGCGCACAAACTTCTCAAAGATGCGTTCTTCGCCTGCATGAGGAAGACCCGGACCTCTGTCAGCAATTTCTATCGTCACTTCGGATTCCGTGACAGATGCGGAGATCTCAAGCGGCGTCCGGGCGGGCGTATATTTAAGTGCATTATCAAACAGATTCATAAGGACCTGCTCAATAAGCAGAGGGTCAAAGGGGATCAGCGGCAGATCTCCAGGAAGGCTGACTGCGACATGACGATCTTTGAGCTTTCCAGAAAGCCGGTTCAGCACAACCCCGACGATCTCCTCCAGGGACTGCCATTCCTTCTTTATGGTTATGGCCCTGGATTCAAGGCGTGTCATATCCAGCACATTACGGATGATCTGGTTCAGGTGGTCAGCTTCTTCAGCAATGGTCTTTGTAAGCTCTTGCTTATTGTGCTGATCAAGAATTGCGTCCTGCTGCAGAAGGGTCGTTGCAGCGCCGGTAATAGCTGCAAGCGGGGTCCTAAGGTCATGCGAAACCGAACTGAGCATAGTGCTTCGCAGCGCCTCGGTCTCAGCCCTTAAAAGCGCCTGCTGCGCTGCAGTTGCCTGTTCACGCACTCGCAGGGTTAATCTGCTGATCACAACAGCAACGACGAACATTACAGCAAAGGTAACGACGTATCGTGCATCGTGCACCGCAAAGGTAAAGTATGGGGGAATAAAAAAGAAATCAAAGGCAGCGACGCTCAGAAGTGTGGCCAGGAGAGATGGTCCCTTACTGCTGAAGCTTGCGGTAACAACGATTCCCAGGAGGTATATCATCGCAAGATCGACATGGGTAACGTATGGTGAAAAAATACCTGCCAGGACCGTACAGACGGCAACACTGCCGATGCTCAGGAGCCAGCCGCGTCCAGCTATCTTGATCATTGATTATGGTTGCATATGCCTGCTGAAATTACAAGACAGGAGACGCTCCCTGTTCTGTTCCGGTGCGTAAAAATGTTGTAAAGAATTGCAGAATGGCTATTGTTACCATTGACAGGTCTGCGCATGCGGAGTTAGCATGCAATTAATACATGCAGCCGAGATCCATTGTTCATCGCTTCGATGGAGATGGATGCGGGGGACCCAGATTTTGGGGCGTATTT
Source organism: Nitrospirota bacterium (assembly GCA_016214855.1). Lineage (NCBI taxonomy): Bacteria > Pseudomonadati > Nitrospirota > Nitrospirota bacterium. The sequence continues at coordinate 148,253 of JACRMT010000002.1, forward strand.
CCCGATCGCATATCGGGAATAGGGCACTTCCAGGCCCGAGCCCGTCAGCTAACCTCGTAGGCATATGGAAGGGCCAGGCCAGGAATAACGACCGCCGCCCGGCGGTTTTTTATTTTCTCCTTCAGCCCTCAGAGGAGTACTATCATGTCTCTCAAGAGTTTTCTTATCGGCAGTCCCATTGAAACCATCAAGGAAAAGCACGAACGCCTCTCAAAGACCATGGGTCTGGCCGTCTTTTCCTCTGACCCCCTCTCATCCGTAGCATATGGAACTGAAGAGATCCTTTTTGCCCTTGTGGTCGGCGGAGCAGCATTTCTGAACTACCTTCTGCCGATCGCTGCAGCGATCGTGGTGCTCGTATTGATCGTGGCAACATCGTATTACCAGACGATCCATGCATATTCCTCGGGCGGCGGCGCGTATATCGTTGCAAAGGACAATCTTGGCGACTATCCCGGTCTTGTGGCAGGGGCGGCCCTCCTGATCGACTATGTGCTTACGGTTACGGTCAGCGTCTCTGCAGGCATTGCTGCCATAACCTCAGCCTTTCCCCTGATGCGCGACCATACGGTCTCACTCTGCCTCTTTGCCATATTGTTCATCTCGCTCATGAACCTGAGAGGCGTGCGGGAATCAGGCAAGGCATTTTCGCTGCCGGTATATGTCTTCATCGGCGGTCTGCTGCTGCTCATCGGAGCAAGCTTTGCAAACTCCTTTTCACATCCATCTGTCGCTTATGCAGCCCTCAGGGAGCCTGCCTCGGCAATATTCCCTGCCTTCATCATTTTGAAGGCCTTTGCCTCGGGCTGTGCCACACTCACCGGCATAGAAGCAGTCTCCAACGGCGTCAAGGCATTCAAGGCACCTGAGGCAAAAAATGCCGGCATCACGCTTATCTGGATGGCTGTTACGCTGGCCATACTCACCGTCGGCATCGCATACTACGCGCATTATTATGCTATCCTGCCGAACGAGAACGAGACTGTGCTTTCGCAGCTCACCAGAACGATCTTTTCGAAAGGGCCCATCTATTATGGCATTCAGTTTGCCACAGCGCTCATCCTGATCCTCGCAGCCAATACGTCATATGCGGATTTTCCGCGGCTTTCCTCGATCATGGCAAATGACCGGTACCTGCCGAGACAGCTCAGCAACCGCGGAGACAAGCTGGTATTTTCGAACGGCATACTTATCCTTGGTTTCCTCTCTGCCCTGCTGCTCGTGCTCTTCAGGGGTGACACCCATTCCCTTATTCCGCTCTATGCTGTCGGCGTCTTTACGGCCTTTACCCTTTCCCAGGTCGGCATGGTGAAGCACTGGATGCGAGAAAAAGGAAGAGGCTGGATCAAGAGTGCAGTGATAAACGGTATTGGAGGTCTTGTCACCGGTGTAGTTCTGATAATCATTGCTGTCGAAAAATTCAGCCAGGGGGCCTGGATGGTGCTGGTCGCCATACCGGTGCTTGTGTTTCTAACAAGAAAGGTCCATCAGCATTATCAGTCCGTTGCCGATCAGCTCTCAATTGACGGGTGTGTTATCGAGGAAATGGATTATCAGCACCACTCGGTCATCATCCCGATCTCAGGCATGCAGCAGGCGGTCATCGGGGCTATAAGATACGGAAAGGCGCTCTCTGATGATGTCACGGCTGTTTATGTATACATAGACCCTGTCGAGACCAGAAAGATGAAGGAGAAGTGGGACTCCCGCTGCATGGGAGTAAAACTCGAGATCCTGCATTCTCCTTACCGGTCAGTAACAGAGCCTCTCATGGACTATATAGACGGCATACGAGACCATTACCCGGACGGTGTTATCACGGTGGTGCTGCCGGAGTTCGTGCCGACCAGGTGGTGGCATCACCTTCTGCATAACCAGACGGCTCTATTTCTCAAAGGGATACTGCTCTTCAAAAAAGGAGTCGTTTCGACCAGCGTGCCGTTCCATCTGAGAAAATAGGAGCTTCCCTGTTAAGGGGTTGTTCTGTAACACTTCAGTGGACAGATTCAAGATCCCCTCCTTACCAAGGAGGGGTATGGGGAGGTTTTTGTTCATTTTCCGATACCCCACCCGACCTCCCCTTGGAAAGGGGAGGAGGATTGCCACCAACAACTGAAGCGTTACGCTGTTGCCAATAAAACAGTGGACATTTGTGCGGTTTTCTCTATAATGAAGGCATGAACCAGGAGGATCTCAACCCAACCGCTGAGGAGCAGATGTCTCCTGCTTTAGGCTGGCTGCTCTACAAGATCACCCGCGAGTTCTCGTCGTCGCTCGATCTCGATAAGGTGCTGAGTCGGGTGCTGATCTTTACGGTGCAGGTGTTTGGCGCATCGGTCGGGAGCATCTTTCTGTTGGACAGTCGCGGCAGAATCACAAAAAGCATCCTCGCGCGGCAGGACCTTTCCCCTGAGGTGAAGGAACAGACAGTCGATGCTGTCATGGAGAAGGGGTTTGGCGGGTGGGTGTACAGGCACGCCAAAGCAGATATTATCTCTGACACCAGGCGGGACAGCCGCTGGATATCGCTGCCTGACGATTCCCTCGTAACTCTCTCGGCGGTTTCGGCACCGCTTATCAGGCGCGGCCACGTCACCGGAATCATCACACTGCATCATCCTGAGCCTGACCATTTCAACCGGGAACAGCTTGATCTCATGCAGGCCATTGCCGGAGAGGCTGCAATGGCCGTTGAAAATGCATCGTTATACAAGAAGGTTATGGAAGAACATGTCATGCTGAAGCGGCTTGACGAACTGAAGAACGAATTTGTCGCCCATGTTGCCCACGACCTGAAGTCCCCTTTGAGCGTCATATACAGCTATGCCGAACTTCTGCAGCGCTTCAACGGTCTTGATACAGAAGGACAGGAGTTTCTCAAAGAGATCCATACCGCGGTTGACCGCATGAGATCGCTCATTGGTAATGTCCTTGATATCAACAGGATCGAGATGGGCATTGAGTCTGAGTTGGGACCTGTTGATGTTGCTGAAGTTCTGAATTGTTCTGCGGGAACGCTTCAGGGCCTGGCCCGTGACAGAGGGGTTTCTCTCTCTATCAGTGTCAGCGAAAAGCTTCCGCTGGTCAACGGTGCCCCGATCAGGCTCGGGCAGGTCTTTAGCAACCTTGCCGGCAATGCCATAAAATTCACGCCTTCAGGCGGGTCGGTCAGCATCAACGGGAGTTATGAAGGAGACCGTGTGATCGTCCGCGTTGTGGATTCCGGGCCCGGTATTCCTGAGAATCTCATGCCAAAGCTGTTCCAGAAGTTCTCAAAGCTCGGACAGGCCGAAACACGCAAATATGAAGGCCATGGTCTCGGCCTTGCTATCGCGAAATCGATCATTGATGCACATAAAGGGGATCTCTGGGTGGAGTCTGTTCCCGGCGCAGGCAGCACCTTCTCCTTTTCACTCCCTCTGGCCGCACAATAAAAAAGGCTGTTTCGACCCGCAAACATAATTCCGATTGACAATTCTGTAATACCGTATATAGTATTATTAAATGCGCAATAAGATCAGGATCATCCTTGACACAAATGTGCTTTATGCAGGACTTTATTCATCAAAGGGAGCGTCTTTTAAGGTCTTGGCGGCAATAGCAAGCGATGACCTGAAAATGGTTATATCAACGACGTTGTTGTTTGAATATGAGGATATTCTGAAAAGATATCAGGAGATATTAGGGTTATCGGGCGGTGACATTGAAAAGTTGCTGGATTATTTCTGTTTGCAGAGTGACCATCAGAAGATACATTTTTTATGGCGGCCCTGTTTGCCTGATCCCAATGACGACCACATATTGGAGTTGGCCGTTGCCTCCGAAACAGGTATTATTGTGACCCACAACATGAGGGATTTCAAAGGAATTGAAAAATTTGGTGTTAGAGCCCTGACACCAAAAGAACTATTGGAGGATGTATTATGAGCGCTTTAAGCCTGAGGTTACCAGAGTCAATCCATCGTCATATCAAAGAGGTGGCAAAAAAAGAAGGCGTTTCGATCAACCAGTTCATTTCAGCTGCTGTGTCGGAAAAAATTTCTGCCCTGATGACAGAAGATTATTTGAAAGACAGGGCCAAACGTGCAAAAAAAGAAGATTTCAGAAAGATGCTTGCAAAGGTGCCGGCCCGAAAGCCAATAAAAGGCGATGAACTGTAGAGGTCTGGAATTTTCGGGGCCTCTGTCCATGTCAAGCAATTACCACCCCGGCCTGCGGCTACCCCTCCTGAAACAGGCGGGGAGCAGGTGCCTTAGGCAGCGGGGAGTTCCTGAAACTCAGGATATTTTTAAAGCCCCCTCCTAATTCCTTCGGCCCTCCCCTTGAGGTAAGGGGAGGCGAAGGTGGGGTTATGTTCTAACAATGTTGAGGTGCCCCGCAATGGTTTGATTCATGGCTGAAGACGCAAAACAGATTCAGCCATCATGTGTAATGTGTAGACCTGACCCTTACTGGTCTTCGCAATGGTCTCGGCCTTGCTATCGCGAAATCGATCATTGATGCACATAAAGGAGATCTCTGGGTGGAGTCTGTTCCCGGCGCAGGCAGCACCTTCTCCTTTTCACTCCCTCTGGCCGCACAATAAAAAAGGCCCCCGGCATTGCCGGAGGCCTTTCCTTGCCTGTCAGAAATATCTTAGTTCAGCTGCAGATGTAATACCACTGACCGTTTTTAAAGACCCAGCGGCAGGTCGGGTTTGGTGTGGTCACAACTGTTTTTACTATTCTCGGTAGTAATGGGTTTTCCACTGCTGGCATTGGGCCTTGTAAATCAGTAAAATCGAAAGGCTGCACTTCCTTTGGCCCAGCTCCCACGACAGCAAATGCACTTGCTCCAAGACCAAGAACAAAGATCACTCCTACGATTAGCACTAATACTTTTTTCATCTCGCGTCCTCCTTAAGAATTTTCTGGCACTGTAAAACAGTGCGCCCGCTGCTCTAAACTATCTCCCCTAATAACGAAAATTTAAGGTGCAAAGCACCTCAATAAGGCTCTCGACAATGCCTGAGGCTTAAGAACTACATTTTTCAGTCAACTTCGATCTCAGCTGCAGATGTAATACCAGACTCCACCTATCTTGGCCCAGCGGCAAGTCGGATTATGTTTTGTCACAAAGGTCGTACCATCGGGCGCGTCAATGATTGCTGCCTCGATATCGCCGATCTTGATCTTCAGTGCCCCCATCTTCACTTTCTTCGCAGCCTTGCCATTCTCATCTGTAACACTGATCAGTTTCTTTTCGCTATCGTGTTCAACGATCATCTTTCTTGCTGTTCCCGGGATATCAAATGTCTTCTTCGCCATGCTGTTTCCTCCTTATTTTATGTTTTTTCGTTCCCTGTCTTACTGCTCTTTCAACTGGTTTTCTTTGCAATCTGACTCTTACTCCTCGCTCCACCTCCTTTTTGCAGAGTATTGTTACAGAGCCAACGTAAGCTTGAAAAAGACCGATCGCCCCGGCTGTATGATCGGACTTTTTGGGTCAATATCCTGATACTTGAATGATTTATCAAAGAGATTTTTTCCCACGATCGAAATCATTCCTATCCGTTTCGGCAGCCGGTATCCAATCGACGCATCGAATAGCCAGAAGTTTGACTGATCGCTGACCGCAAAAGGAGAAGTCAGGGGGCTGAATTTGCCCTCTTGTGTTATATACGTGGCCTTGGCTTTTGCGGTGATTCCGGAGGGATGATAGAAATTAATGGCCAGAGGAAACCTGTGCGTATCGAGATGCTCAACCTCAGGAAAAGACGCCGGGTCCCTGTCAAACCGCTCGTAAAGATATTCCGCGCTCAGCGCAATCCATTTATGGGGCGTCCAGTAAAGATACGCCCTGCCAAAACGCTCCTTCCAGTCAGCAACCTTGATTACAGGGCTACCGCCACTGCTAATGACCTTTACCGGCAGATCGAGCTGTCTGTGTGAATATTCAAGCCCGGCACTGACATTTTTCGAAAGTTTCTGATCAATACCAATACCGTAGGTCCAGGCATCAGTGCCCTCACCGTCATCAAAGAACTGACTAAAACCGGCGACTTGTATAGGCTCTATGGTCTGGCTTGAGGTGAGCGTCCTCTCCAGTGTTCTGAATATAGCAGCACGGATTGTAGTGTCAGGGAGCGGCGACCAGATCAAACCGAACTTTGGATTGAGTTGGTCTTTATCGAAATTAGCGCCTTTCAATAGATCAGCGCTTAAGCCGAGAGTAAAAATGAAATCTTTGTGAAAGTTTATTTTTGAATAGAGATAAACATTTTCATGTGATATTTTATTATCCATCGTATCCTTCACTGATTCGGGAGGAGCGACAAAGACATATTTCGACGTTACGTTACGATCAATACTGAAATATCCCAGGCCGGCAATAAGATCGAACTTTTCTCTTTTCAGAAGGTATTGAACCTCACTGCTGAGACTATGATCATCCACGACGTCTAAGTCAAAGGAGCTGATAACAGGAGGGAATATCTCATGATAGGTGAACTTCGACTTCTGATAACCTATGTTAGCGATCAGGTCTGAGCCCGGTCCAAGGGAGTGGTGCAATCCAATTCTGGCGGATGTCATCTCGTCTTTATTGCGCAATGTTTCCGAAAAGTTGTCTTGAAAAAATCTTAGTGCGAGATCGCCGTAGGATTTGATCTCTTTTCTGAATTCTGCCTGTACGCTTGTCCGGGACGAGACGCTATACTGGACAAATACATTGTAAATATCCTGTCGCACATCATTGTTCTTCCGGAACCCGTCGGTTTCATAGTGGAACTGGCCGACGCTTAATGAGAGTCTATCGTGCAGGCCGGATACCACCATCTCATCACCAAAGGTGTTATGGCTTCCAACAACACCGCTCATCAGAAGAGAGAACCGACTTCTGTTAAAGAGAGAATTATATTCATTGAACCCTGCATCTGCCGGTCCCGACCCCTGGAGAATGAAGGAACCGGGGTCTGCAAGGTGCGGCTGCACCGGGTTGAGGCCCACAGGCTGAAGCAACTGGGCCTGAAGCAGCTCACTTACGCGGGCTATCTCATGTCTCGGCAGCGCTGCATAGGAATCAGACAGAAACCGGTGGGCAGAGGCATTGGCCGGGTCAGCATTGACCGACTTATACCCTTCGCTTAATGCAAGCTGCTGGAATCCGAGATCATCATATATCCTTGCAAGGCTTGCACCCCTTGCTGCCTGATCTTCATCAAGAAGGAGCCGTGAGCGGTACACAGCACGGTTATCGTTCAGCGCCATGGACTTTTCAAGGTCCTGCAAAGCCTCAACCGGTCGGTTCTGGGTCTGCTTCTGGAGCGCGCTGTAAAAGAAGGCAGTCGGGTCTTTCGGATCAGCAGCCTCGGCCATGATGAACTGGTCAGACGCAACGCTGTCCCTCTTCTCTTCGTGATATGCCTTGCCAAGATAACTCCTGATCAGGGCATTGCCGGTATCAAGGCTTACTGCTATCTCTATCTCGCGCCTTCCGTCCTCAAGCTGGCCCTTTCTTATCTTTGCAAGTCCGAGCCCGAGTCTCGGCAGAGGATCAGCAGGATCAAGACCTGCTGCTTTTTCGAATGCTGTCATCGCCTCATTTGTCCTGATCTGTGAAAGATGGGCAAAACCGAGGACTGTCTGTGTGCGCGAAAGATCAGGTGCAAGCCCGGCAGCTTTTTCTGCCGCAGCAAGAGACTCTTTCCTGTCTCCAAGTGACAGATTCAACTCTGAAAGCCGCGCCCAGGCAAGCGCGTTATTCGGCTCCCGCTGCACTGCTGTTTTGACACTTTGAACTGCACCTGCAAGATCGAATCTTGCCTGGAGCGCATAGGAAAGCGCAATATGGGCTGACCCTGAATTCGGCGCTGAAGCTACAGCTCTTCTTGCATACTCAAGTGCCTTATCCTTTTCATTCTGTGCAACAGCGATGACAGCCTGGAGGCTGAGTGCAGCGCTGTTGGAGGGCTCCTGTCCCAGAGCCTTTTCGAGTTCGATGTTCGCCTCATCAACTCTGCCGACAGAAAGCAGAGAAGAGACCTGATTCTGCCAATCAGCAGAAATGCCGTCCTGCTTCAGGGAAATGACCTGTGGATAGTAGAGGGTCCACTGCACCGCGTCTTTCGGCCTGATCGTAATATTCAAAACCGGTGTCCTGCCTTCAGCTGCTGATGCGGTCTGGCCCTGAGTCAGCGTGACAGCACCCGCATTATTTTCGGCCAGTACAATACCTTCGAAGACCGAGACCATGGCATCACGGTCCCCGACGCTCACAAGAAATTCAGTGCCCTCAATGCCTGCATTCAGGAAAGGCGTGTTCACCCTGAACTTCTGAGGCGTTCTGCTGATGAAATAGGCTGCCCCCCTGATCAGGTCCAGAAGAGAAGGTTTTTGCTGGGTTGGTGCTGCGAGGGTAATAGTTGTGTTCTGGTCAAGCCTCATGACCGTCTCATTCTTCAATACAATGATAGCACGGCTCTTTTCCATGACCCGCAGCATGTCGCCGGCGCAGAAGGAGTCTTTCGATAAGACCTGTTTCCATTCGACACCGCTTGTTCGCTTTGCCTGGACCTTTCCCTGAAAAGAGTCGAGCTTTGCGACCCAGTCAGTGCAGGAGTCGGCATATGCCATGCCTGACAGAAAAAAGAGTATATTCAAAATGATCGCAAGATAGGACGCTGAGTGCAGTCTGCCAGTTGTGTTCATAGTTCCCCCCGGATTGTTGGTTGATTATAATTCAGCCATCTATTTATAGTCCATCCTTATCACGCCGTCCCATTCCCCCTCCGGCGGATTGTTAAGATACCGGCTGCAGAGGTCGAGATAGAAGCGCGCAGGGCCGTCTTCGCCGAATGCTTTACGGCATGCTGAAAATCCCCTTTGTGCCTCTTTCCATGAGCCCTGCCTGAAGAGTGAGAGGGCTTCGGAAAATGCGCTGCAGGCCAGCCCGGTATGTGCCTCTGCGTTTTCTTTTCTGCAGATCAGTTCATAAACCTTCATGGGACTGGCCTTCCCTTTCACCAGGAAAGTCCCGATCTCCCTGATCACAAATCCCTCGAGATGCTCAGCCACACTTTCAGAGATCAGGATTCGCGTGGCAAGCAGTTTATTCAATCCGTCGAGCCTTGTCGTAGCGTTCACGATGTCGCCCACAGGCCGGTACTCAAAGTGGTCGGCAGCACCCACGTTGCCGAGCATGATCTGGCCTGCATGGACACCAATCCGCGTCGGCAACTGGTACGATCCGGCAACCCTGTCCTCAAAGGAAAGCATCTGCCTGCTGATCTCAAGCGCTGCACTGCAGGCACTGCTGAGGCGTTTTTTATCAGTCTCTGTGCCAAGCCAGAGCGCAAGCACCGAATCGCCCACCACATTCGAAATGGTACCTCCATGTTCCTTGATCGGACTAAAGACCATCTCATAGTACTGGTTCATATGCCGGCCGAGCTTCTGGCTGTCCATGGTCTCTGCAAGCGATGTATATCCCTCGGCATCAGTATAGAGGCAGACGCCCTGGACAGCCTTGCTGTCTGTCCTGAGCCCGGTCATGTTCTTCGCGAGTCTGTCCACCACGTCTCCCGGAAGGTAGTAACCAAAGGCATTGCGGATGTTCTTCCGCTCTCTGTTGGCGTCGGCATATTTCCAGAGCAGAGCTCCCACAAAAGCAAAGGTCGGCTGGATAAACGCAGGAACAAGGACCGGATACCAGACCCCTGATGTCTTGAACAGGGAAAACGCAAAAAACAGGTACAATATTGCCGAGAAGATTGCTACTACACCCGAGGCAATGGGAGAAAGCGTTTTGCAGACAGCTCCCATGACAAATCCCCAGCAGAACATGACCGTGAGATACAAACCGAAGCTGAGCGGCTTCACCGGCATGTCTTCGATCAGATTGGCAAATTCGGTCGCAGCCAGCTCTATGCCGCTGATGTCACGGCCGTCCTCCTGGGAAAAGACCGTAAAGAATGTATCTTTCTGCTCAGGCTGGTACAGTTCGGAGAAGCCGACAAAGACCATTTTCCCTTTGAGGTCCGGTGCGGTCTCAAGGCCGGTCTTTCCGGTGCCGAGCATGTGATCATAGGGGATTGTCTGAACTGAGCCTGGCGGGCCGTAGAAGTTTAAATATTTTCTGGCATCACCCGAATACATGCCGATCAGTGACCTGAGACGCTGCAATTTCGTGCCGCCATGCCTTCCCTCGTCAAGAAGCCTCAGCATTTTTGTCTCCAGATCAGGGTCTTTTTCGAAGGCTGTGCGTATCTCCTGAATAGCGTAAACCATTGCACCGCGCTTCATGACTGACAGCTTGTCCCCGGGAAGATCTTTCGGAATGGCAGTGCCGGTCTGTCTCAGCATTGCAAGAAAGTCTTCATACGCGTCTATGGCAAAAAGCTGAAACGAGACTATCGGGAGTGTCGGGGCATCACCGGCGCTGGTCTTGAACATCCAGTTCCTGATTACGCTTAATGCCACCTTCGGCATCGGGAACGGGGCCAATGCAAACGCTTTTTTCTCGAGGGCTGAGACGGGCGAGACAAGCCGTTCCGTATATAATCCGCTGCCGTCAGGTGCATCTGAGCGCTCAGCAAGAAGTCTCTGGCAGAGGATAACCCTTCCTGATCTCTGTATGGCGTCGGCGAAGATCAGGTCATCCCTTCCTGATCTCGGCTCCTCAAAAAAAATATCAAAGGCAATACCGGAAGCGCCGGAAGCCATTATCCTGTCGATCAGCTCTGCATGAAGAGCACGCGGCCATTTTCTGGGATCATTTTTCAGGCCGAGCTCATCCGAAGACCGTTTATCTATGCTGACAACCACAACCTCGGATGGTACAGGCCTGCTCCCTCTGAGTCTGAACAGAAGGGAAAGGCCTGTGCCCTCTTCAAGGCTTACACCGAAAGGGAGTATCCCTATGATGAGTCCTGCAAGGGCAGTGACCAGACCGAGGATGATAGATTTAGTCGTCCGGGACAGCGTAAGCACCCCTCCTGTTTTTCCGGCGCTGATCGTTCATGAGAACTTTCAGGGCCGCTGCCACTGTTGTGGTCTATGCCCTATGTACTATCACAAAATGAGCAGGAAGTCTAAGGATTTATAAGATCTGCCTGAACCGTGATTATTTTATGCTCTGCTTATTCAAAACAGTCCATCGACCGCATCTTATGGATCTCGGCCTTCTTTCGGTCGCACCAGACATTGCCCAGCTGGAGCGCGCCGCCTGACGGCAGGGTTATCCTGGCCCGCCTGCAGTCGACGCAGTGATGGATCTTCATGCCCGGCATAGGCATAAAACAGTCCATCTGGCGGGGCTTTGCCATCTGGATCTTACGCTTGCCGCACCAGACCGTGCCTGGTGATGGCTTCTCGCCGGAAGGCTTGGTGTCATACCCGTATTTACAGATCCCGCAGGTGCTCGGCATGTATGGAGTATAAAAGGGATCTGAATGGCATATCAAGTTATACTGCTCAAAGGATCAGGGAATGGGCAGGTCGTCTTTTTGCGCGGAACATTTTGCACGATCCAGGGGTATGTCGTCCCAGGAAACAGGATCATGTATTGATTCGAGGTGGGTAAATACCGTCACATTCGGCAAGGCATTACGGATATCATTTTCCATCTGCTCCAGAAGATCATGACCTTTATCGACCGACCATTCACCCGGCACAAGCACATGAAACGATACAAATTTTCGTGAGCCGGCCTGACGCGTACGCAGTGCATGGCACTGGATGTCCGTCCTGCAATGCCTGTCCAATATACCCTGCACCACGCTGAGGTCTTCGACGGGCAGTGACGCGTCCATCAGCCCGAATACCGATTCACGCACAATGCGAACCCCTGACCAGACGATATTACCGGCAACGATCAGCGCAACGAAGGGATCCAGTTGCTGCCATCCTGTTATGGCGACCAGACCGACGCCGATCAGAACACCGCCAGACGTCCAGACGTCGGTCAGCAGGTGCTGTGCGTTTGCCTTTAGAGTGATAGAGTGGTAGCTTTTTGCAGCCTGTAGCAGTATGAGAGCCACAAACAGGTTGACGAGTGAGGCAGCAACAGAGACCACAAGTCCAAGCCCGATCTGTTCGAGGGGCTTCGGCGCGAAAAGCCGCTGTACTGCTGCTACGGCAATACTGATGGCCGCTATCAGGATAAGGGTGCCTTCAACGCCGCTCGAGAAATATTCGGCCTTGCTGTGACCGTATGCATGATCCTCATCAGCAGGCCGCGCAGCTATGGTGAGCATGGCAAGGGCCATGAGCGCTCCGGCCAGGTTGACCAGGGACTCCATCGCGTCCGACAGCAATCCTACTGAACCGGTCAGCAGGTATGCAGCGGTCTTCAGCGCCATGGTCAAGAGCGCAGCTGCTATCGACAGCCAGGCAAACCGTGCAAGCGTCCCATGAGGCGCTGTCATAATTCCCCCCCTGATCTCATACCTGATACCTTACCGCAATTTCATGAATTAATAAATATGGTGCTGTTTGTACTCAAACCGTAACTTCGCTGCCGCCGTCTCTTCGATTCTCATCAGGAAACAGGTGAAAAGGATAAGTCCTGTTATAATAAGGCAGATAAAATAGCTGCAATGCTATGTTGTGATATTTCAGGCATAAGGCAATTAACATGAAGAAGTCCCGAAAAACAGAGGATGCTGAGATAAAACGCTTTCATTTTTCTGAAGACGAAGCACGGTTTGCATGGCTTCCCCTGCTCCTTGATGGATACGAGATCATCGACAGAGGTATTGATATTGCCATAAAACGGGAGAAGAGGAAAACACTGAGAAGGTCAGCCTGCAGGGAAGGGTGTGCAGTCTGCTGCGATTCGCAGGCTGATATCCCGTTGTATCCCCTTGAACTTGCCGGCATATACTGGTACGCGATCGAAAAGATAACGGGGCAGAGCAGGACTGTTCTTGCAGGGCAGCTTGCTGCTCATGCCGGCAAGCCGCCCTGCCCATTTCTCATGGATAATGTCTGTTCGATCTATCCGGTGCGACCTGCAGCATGCCGGCAGTTCATCGTTTTCACAAGACCGTGCAGCCAGGGAGAAGATGCATACCATACCAGGAGAGAGGATGTCCTGACCCCTTTGCAGGATTTTGTTGACCGGGCTTTTTTTGTGATGCTTCCGTTTTATGGCATCACCAGGGAAGCCGATCGGATCCAGGCTGTCAAAAATAAAGTCCTCAACACTCGTGTCAGGAACCTTCTGGAATTCGACTGGAAGGCACTGGCCGGAAAGATGGAAGTGATCGACTTTCGTTCATGACAGAATCTGTTGTTCGCAGGGTATAATGGAAGTTATGCAGACGATATTTATTGTTGAGGACGACCGGAAGATCGCAAAAGTGGTGAAGGTCTATCTCGAAGAGGCAGGCTTCAGGGTCCTTCACTTTGAGAAGGGCAAGGATGCGGTTGCAGCCCTCCTGACGCAGAAACCCCTGCTGGTCATCCTTGACCTCATGCTCCCTGATACCACCGGTGAGGAGGTCTGTCAGGAGATCAAGGAAAGCGGCGATATCCCGATCATCATGCTCACGGCCAAGTCTTCTGAAGAGGAGCGCGTTGCCGGCTTTGCGCTTGGTGCGGACGATTACGTGGTAAAGCCTTTCAGTCCGCGGGAGCTGGTGTACCGCGTTAAGGCGCTGCTGAAAAGGGCTCAGAAGGAAGACCTCAGTTCAGCTGAACCGATGAGTTTTAATCATGGCAGCCTTATGATCGACGGCCACAGCTATGCAGTGAAAAAACATGGCGAGGTGGTTGATATCACGCCGACCGAATTCAAGGTCCTCTTCAGTCTGGCATCAGCGCCGGGCAAGGTCTTTACCCGCGAGGAGCTTGTTGACAAGGCGCTCGGGTACCAGTTCGAAGGTTACGAGCGGAGCATAGATGCCCATATCAAGAATATCAGACACAAGATCGAGGATGACCCCAAAAACCCTGCCATCATCCTTACCATCTACGGCGTGGGCTATCGCTTTTCGATCAAAAAAGATGTATAGACAACTCTGGTTCCGGGTATTCCTTATTCTCATTTCGGTTTCTGCGATCGCCCTTTCCTCTGCCCTTGTCCTTCGGGAGCTTATGGTGAGGGACTTCAGGGGGTATCTCGAGGGAGAGGTCGAGGACAGGGCTTCATGGATCACGACCTCGCTCGAAAGCACCTTCGAAAAATACAGCGTATGGCCAAACCCGGAGATCGTCGAGAATACGGTCTGGGCGCTTATGTTAGGCTTTGAAATGAAACTGTATGATGCAGACGGCTCCTTTGTGATCGATACGGACAGCGCGGTCAATATTCTTTCTCCGTATGTGAAAAAGCGGATCGTTGCGATCTCGAGCCTCAGGTATAAGGATGAAGCGGGCAGATTCCAGCCCTATGCACTTTTTCTCTCCGGCAGGGAGATCGGCAGGGTGGAGCTCAGATTTCTGCGCAGCCAGAAGGAGCTCTTCTTTGTCAAACGCTCCAACAGGCTGCTTATCTTCTCGCTTCTCGGCATGGGCGGCACGGCAGTGTTTCTGAGCGTCATTTTCTCAAAGAGGCTCACCACCCCGGTGGAGCAGCTTACCCGGGCAGTTGCTGATGTTGCGGAGGGTAATCTCGCCAGCAGGGTCGCAGCATCAGGCATTGATGAGATCAACAGACTCTCTGAGGCATTCAATAAAATGGCCCATGCTCTTGAGGTCCAGGAATCGCTCAGGAAGAAGATGACGTCAAATATTGCTCATGAACTCAGGACGCCGGTGAGTGCCATACGGGGTGAACTTGAAGGAATGATGGACGGACTGATACCGCTTGACCAGGAGCATATCCAGTCGCTCCATGCAGAGATAGGGAGATTCAAGGCGATCATCGAAGGCCTCGAAGAGCTGTCGTCTGCAGAAGCGAGCAGCCTCAGTCTTGAAAAGCAGGCGGTCAGTCTCGATACCTTCCTTCGGAACATTATCGAGCGGTACCGCAAGATGTTCAGCGACCAGGGTGTGGGCCTGGCGCTTGACTGCAGACAGGCCATCACGCTGCAGGCAGACCCTGACCGGCTGAGCCAGGTGGTGATCAATCTCCTGAGCAACGCGCTCAAGGCAACTGCCGGAGGAGGCAAGGTCGAGGTAAAGGCCATGGGAGAGGGAAAAGCTGTCATCATAGAGGTCTCGGACACCGGTGAGGGGATAAGAAAAGAGGACCTGCCGTTTATCTTCGAACGGTTCTACAAGGCGAGCAGGGGCGGTCTCGGACTTGGGCTTGCCATAGCAAAGGAACTGGTCCTTGCCCATGAAGGAACGATTGCTGCAGCGAGCGAATACGGCAAAGGGACAACATTCACCATATCGCTGCCAAACAGGCCTGCCTGAGTTCCTTCACAATCCTTCACAATGCGTTCGTTGCTGATTCATAATTAAGTGGTATGGTATAGTCAATAGCAAATAAAGGCATGGTTGGTTTCAACCAAATATTTCACAAGGAGGATTCAAGAAGATGAAGAAGACCGTATTGGCAGTAGTAGTTTTGGTGATCGTGGCATTTGTGGGAAGTGCACTCGCAGTGCCTCCGGGCAAGACCATTGATTACGCAGGCGGCAGCGCAGGCAAGGTTGTGTTCGACGGCAAGACCCATGCTGACAAGGGCCTTAAGTGCAATGACTGCCATACCAAGATCTTTCAGATGAAGAAGGGTACGGCAAAGATCACCATGGCAGAGATGAATGCAGCAAAGTTCTGCGGCGAGTGCCATAACGGAACCAAGGCATTCAAATCAAGCGATGCAGCAAACTGCGCAAAGTGCCATAAGAAGTAACCTTTTAATATCCCAAATTTAGATCCGCAAAAGGGGGCTGATTTTATCAGTCCCCTTTTTTTGCCAGAAAAGGTCTTTACCTGAACAGGTGACGGCTCTATAATGGTATCTATGACCGCAACGTGTAAGCAGCGATGTCTGATCGTTATCGCCGCCGTGTTAACTGTTCTTGTTTCTGAGCTGGGCATCAGCCCCCTATCCATATTTGCCGGCAGAGCTTTGGCTGCTGATCAGTCTGGCTTTGGAGAGAAAAAGGTTGTAACAACGGCAGAGGGCGCCCTTAAGACCCTGAAAAAGCATTTTGGGAAAAAAGATGTTGTGATCGGCGATATCGCAGAGAAAGAACTTTACTTTGAGGCAGAAATAAAGGATAGAAAAAACATGGTTATCGATAAGGTGATCGTTGACAAACGTACCGGCAGAGTTCGTTCGATCTACTGACCTGACGCTGCCGGCCGTCTTGCGTTGGTTGTCGTGCTCCATTGATCTTTCCATGCACTTGTCTCCGAATTGGTGTCTGCCGATAAGAACGACTTGTGCTATAATGCAGACCAGATGCAGAGAAGGCGCTCAGAGAGAATTCCCCTGAACCTGCCGGCCAAGATCTTCCTCGGCGGGAAATCCTATGATGGAACCCTCATAAATGTTTCTGAAGACGGCATAGGGTCTTCAGTAACATCGGTTGTCGAAGCACAGGAAGAATTCATTCCGGTAAACAATATCCAGCTTCATTTCCAGGACCCTTCCGGCAAGGCCATTGACCTTGTCTGTGAACTGGCCTGGTTTTCCCGAGGCGAGGACAATGCCAGGAAGATCACCATCGGCATGAAGATCATCAACCCTCCTCTTATCTATAGGGTATTCATAAAGACATTGTCAGATGCCAATCTGAAGGAGAAATCAAAGGAGCAGCTGATTACGGCTCTTCTTGAGGTGCGCAGGAAGCTCTCTGACCATGAGACGCAGGCCTTTGATCTGCGGGCATGCAGAGGAGCGTTGAAGGACGAAGACGCATATTATGCGCTGGTCGAGTCGACCGAGGACTCCATCTATATCGTCGACCGGGAATGCCGGTATCAGTTCATGAACCAGGTGCACCTGTCCCGTTTAGGTCTCACGTCCGGGGAGTATCTCGGTCGTCCGTACGCTGATTTTCATTCCTCCTGGGAAGCAGAAGAACTGCTCGGGAAGGTGAATGAAGTTTTTGAGACAGGGGCCTCTCTCCGCTATGAGCAGCAGAACAGCAGGGACGGCAGATATTATCTCCGGACGCTCAGCCCCATCAAGGATTCCGACAACGGTATAAAAGCAGTGACCATAATATCGAAGAATATCACAGACCGAAAACTGGCGGAAGAACTGCTGATAAATTCCCATCAGGAACTCGAAAAACAGGTACAGGAGCGGACGGCGGCTCTTGCTGAACTGAATGAAAGTCTGAACAGGGAGATCACCGAGCGCAGGCAGACCGAGGATGCCCTCAAAAAATCATCGGATGAGTGGCGCATCACCTTTGATTCGACAAAGGATATCATGCTTATGCTGGACGAGGCATTCAGGGTCATACGGGTGAACAGGGCAACCGCGGTATTTCTCAACAGGCCCTACAACGAGCTTATCGGCAGCAATGTTTTTGAGCTCATCCCGGATATGGACATCCGGTCGGACCGGCACCCCCTGAAGAAAATGGAAAGGTCAAAAAGACACGAAGAATTAGAGATCTATTGCAAGGATAAAAACATATGGGTATTGGCCTCAGCCGATCCTATTATGAGCGAATATGGTCATATGACAGGCTCTGTCCATATTGTTCGGGACATAACAGAGCAGAAAAATCTGCATCTGCAGCTGCTCCAGGCGCAGAAAATGGAATCCATAGGCCGTCTTGCCGGCGGCGTTGCCCATGATTTTAACAACCTCCTGTCTGCCATTATCGGGTACACGGAACTGACCCTGCTCAAACTTCCTGCTGAAAGTCCTCTGAAGGATTATCTTCTGACGGTCAAGAGGTCCGGTGAAAAGGCTGCTGAGCTCACCCGCCGGCTGCTTGCGTTCAGCAGAAAGCAGGTGCTCCAGATGCAGGTGTTTAATCTCAATGTGAACCTCGAAAGCATGGTTAAGATGATGTCCCGCATGGTCAGGGAGGATGTCTCTCTGGAACTCCATCCAGACCCATCCCTCAGCATGATCATGGCTGATCCCGTCCAGATCGAGCAGATCGTGATGAACCTGATCGTAAACGCACGCGATGCAATGCCCAATGGCGGGAGGCTGATCATCGAGACGGCCAATGCTTACCTGGATGACGATTTCATCATCCGGCATGAAAATGTAGAGCGGGGCGCCTATGTGCTTCTGTCGGTGAGTGACACGGGCATCGGCATGAGCAAGAGTGTGCAGGAACGAATATTTGAGCCTTTCTACACCACCAAGGGAATAGGAGAAGGGACCGGTCTTGGACTTGCAACGGTCTATGGCATTGTCAAACAGCATAACGGGTATATCTACGTGTATAGTGAGGCGGGTAAGGGCACGACCTTCAAGATCTACCTGCCTGCCTCGGGAGAGAAGAAGGCTGAACAGCCGGAAAACGAGAAGCAGGGCCTGGCCGGCGGCAGTGAGACGATCATTGTTGTTGATGACGATCCCTCGATCCGAAGACTGATAGGGGATATTCTCAAACCTCTGGGTTACCGGCTCTTCATTGCTGATGACGGTGAGGAGGCCCTGAACATTGCCGGCAGAGAGGGATCTGTTGATGTGCTGCTGACCGATGTGATCATGCCGAACATGAATGGCAAGCAACTTGCCGATATTTTTCGCAGGGACTATCCTGGCGTAAAGATCGTATTCATGTCGGGATATACTGACGAGACGATCTCCCGGCAGGGCGTATTGCATGAGGGCGACATCCTTATCCAGAAACCTCTTTCACCTGCCAAATTGACGGGCAGACTGCGTGAGATATTAGATCAGGCGAAGTGAGCCCGGATGACTGCAGATGTGTTTTGCCGCGAACATGTTTTGGCTGATATCGGCAGGCTGTTCAGGCTATAGAACCTTCGTCGACCAGCGATGCTCCTGCAATATACCGGTCTCCCAGGTCCTTGATCCACATGACAACGCCGTGGCCGTAAAGACCGATGCTTTTTTTGAACTTGATAACGTGTCCCGATTTCAGGGGATAGCGTGTGATAAAGCAGACACCTTTTTTTGACATGTTTATCGCCAGACCTGAGAGGTCGATAAACCGCAGCCTGTTGTTATAGAAGACAGCAACCGTAAATTCGAGTATCTCAGCGCATCCCTTCCTGGCATCTCTCTGTTCCTGTTGCATGGAACCCTCCTGTCATATGCAGAAAAGTTTTTCGCCTTCAGTATACAACCGCCTCCCTCAGACATCCAGTTAAGTTATTTTCATAAATAGGTTAGACCATGGCATTGACTTCTATGCCGTTTTATAGGGTTAACATGGCCGATTTCCCTGCCGGACCATTGAAGACTGACCCGAAAACCCCATTAGTTATTGCGCTGGGACATAATCCCTGATAAGCTAAATGTCATGAAAACAACCCAGAATATCTCCCGTCTTTGTGAGCTCCGGAGATCAGCTGTGACGAGCAGTGCTGAGTTCATATCACGCAGGCTGCTTCCCGCGCTCGTTATCTCTCTTCTTATTCTGGCCGTCGGCTGCGAGAAGAAGGCGACTTCTCTGTTCCAGGGTTATGCTGAAGGTGAATTCGTGCTGGTTGCAGCGCCCACGGCGGGCAGACTGGAGAAGCGATGGGTGCAGCGCGGCCAGAAGATCCAGGCCAATGCCCCGCTTTTTGCGCTTGAGCAGGAAAATGAACGGTCAGCACAGCGCGAGGCTGAAGCAAGACTTCATACTGCAGAGGCTCGTCTTGCCAATATCACGGTTGGCCGCCGGTCTTCAGAGATCGATGCGATCATTGCCGCTGAAGCCCAGGCCGAGGCTGCACGCAGGTTCTCCCAAGGGCAGGTTGAGCGCTATGAGAAACTTTTTGCCTCCGGATATATCTCGCGGGAGCAGCTCGACGAGATACGTGCAAGTCATACGACAAATACGGCGCGCGTGGCTGAGGCAAAGGCGCAGCTGCGTACAGCTCAACAGTCATTAGGCCGTGACAAGGAGATCGAGGCTGCCCGTACCGAGGTCGAGGCTGCACGCGCGGCAGTTGCTCAAAGCAGCTGGCGGCTGGAGCAGCGTGCAGTCCGTGCACCTGCTGCAGCTCTTGTGCATGATACATTCTACTCTGAGGGCGAGTGGGTCCAGGCAGGGAGCCCTGTGGCAAGCCTTCTGCCACCGGGCAATATCAAACTGCGGTTCTTTGTGCCGGAGACCATATTGGGTTCGGTAAAGATCGGTCAGCCGGTCTCTGCCACCTGCAACGGCTGCGGCAAGGCAATTGCAGCGAAGATCAGCTACCTTTCGCGTCAGCCGGAGTATACCCCGCCTGTCATATACAGCCGTGACCAGCGTACAAGGCTTGTCTTCCTTGTAGAGGCCCTGCCTGATGCGTCGGATGCCGTGAGGCTTCATCCGGGTCAGCCCATGGATGTCGAGCTGAAGTGAGCAGCCGGATGGTCTCTGACCTGGTGATCGATGTTGCGGGCCTGAACAAATTCTACGGGAAAAAACATGTGGTCCGCGACCTTTCACTCCAGGTGCGGCGCGGCGAGATATTCGGTTTCCTCGGCCCCAATGGCAGCGGCAAAACAACCTCGATAAGGCTTTTATGCGGGCTGCTGACGCCGGACTCCGGCAGCGGCACCTGCCTCGGCTTTGATATTGTCCGCGAAACCTTATCGATCAAACGCGAGGTCGGATATATGACTCAGCGTTTTTCTCTTTGGGAGGACCTCACGATCCGGGAGAACCTTGAATTTATCGCCAGGATGTACGGCATGCAGGACCGCGGTCAGGCCGTGGCAGCCTCGATCGACAGACTCGGTCTGACATCACGCCAGAACCAGCTGGCAGGCACCCTGTCCGGCGGCTGGAAGCAGAGGCTTGCACTTGCGTCATGCATGCTGCATAACCCGAAGCTCCTGCTGCTGGATGAACCGACAGCAGGGGTTGACCCCAAGGCAAGACGCGACTTCTGGAACGAGATCAATGAACTCGCAGGCAGCGGGATCACGGTGCTCGTCTCTACGCACTATATGGATGAGGCTGAGCGCTGTCACCGTCTGGCGTATCTCGCATACGGCAATCTGCTGGTCTCGGGGACTGCACAGGAGGTGGTCGATTCACAGGCTCTTGCCGGCTTTGAGGTGAGCGGTCCTGACCTGGTCCAATATGCGACGCAGCTTCGCGGCCTGCCCGGTGTGGAGCAGATCACGGCGTTTGGCAGCACCCTCCATGTCACCGGACATGATGCTGATGCTCTCAAGACGACCGCAGCACGCAGGCAGAAAGAAGATATCCATCGCTGGGTGCCTATACAGGCCGGTCTGGAGGACGTATTTATCAGTCTGATGGAAAACGCAGCAGAGGACAACACCTGAGAATACTGCCATGAAATTCACTGCGAAATTTTCGATGCATCTCGGACTCTCCTGGTCGCGCTGGAGCGGGATTATTGTGAAGGAATTCATTCAGCTGAGACGCGACCGGCTCACCTTCGGCATGATCGTCGGTATCCCGATCATGCAGCTGATCCTCTTTGGTTATGCCATAAACTCTGACCCGAAACGTCTGCCGTCAGCAGCGATCATGGGTGACCACAGCCTGTACAGCAGGACACTGCTTCAGGGGCTGAAGAACAGCGACTATTTCCGCATCGACCATGAGGTGTCAGGCCGGGCCGAGGCCGAAGAGCTTATGGCACACGGGGAGGTACAGCTTCTGGTGACCATTCCTGCGGATTTCGGAAGGATGCTGGTGCGCGGCGAGCGGCCGACACTCCTTGTCGAGGCCGATGCCTCAGACCCAAGCGCGATCGGCAATGCGGTAGCTTCGCTTACAGGAGTGGCCCGTACTGCACTCGCCCGTGATCTCCAGGGCACGCTGCTGCAGCTCGTTCCTGCTGCTGACCCCATCGATATCCGTATCCACCGGCGCTACAATCCCGAGGGAATTACATCGTATAACATTGTTCCGGGCCTTCTTGGTACGATACTTACCATGACCATGATCCTGATGACAGGCCTTGCGATGACGCGGGAGCGGGAACGCGGGACCTTCGAAAATCTTCTTGCAACGCCTGCACTGCCGATCGAGGTGATGACCGGGAAGATCGTTCCCTACATCATGATCGGGCTGATCCAGGTGACGCTACTTCTTGCTGCCGCGGTCCTCATATTCAAGGTCCCGATGCAGGGCAGCCTCCTGCTCCTCTATTTTTCCGTCTCGCTCTTCATCGCAGCTAATCTCACGCTCGGGATAACCTTTTCTTCGATCGCGCGCAATCAGCTTCAGGCAATGCAGATGACGTTCTTCTTCTTTCTGCCTTCGATCCTGCTTTCGGGTTTTATGTTCCCATTCCGCGGCATGCCCGAGTGGGCGCAGTGGATAGGCACGGTCCTGCCGCTGACCCATTTCCTGCGGATCGTGCGAGGCATCCTGCTGAAGGGCAACTCCTTTGCCGAGGTCTGGCCGAACATCTGGCCTATCCTTGCCTTTACGCTGGCAGTGATCGGCCTCGGTCTCGGCGTGTATCGCAAGACACTGGACTGATCATTGTCCGGCCGTTCAATGCCCGCTCATCCATAGATCCTGCATATCTTCCCGGCCTCACCCTTGATCAGGTCCCTGAGCGCTTTTGGCCTGATAACCTCTGCCCCTGATCCGAGCTTCAGGATCTCCCTCGATATCTCCATGAAGTCAGCGACCGGAAAGGTCAGTTCAAGCGAGCCATCTTTCAGGACTTTTTCTTCCTGGTCCTTATGCCAGATCTGGCCTTTTATCCAGACAGCCTGCGATGGCTGAAAGCGTATCACGACCTCATGCTTTGTCGAACCCTTGTACAGGCCGAACGATGAATCGAAATACCTGTTGAAGTCAAAGCTCCTGGGGACGATGAAGGTCTCATTCTCTATACTCTGATTGTCTATCCTCCCCATATGGAAGTCCCTGATCGACTTCCTCAGATGGCAGTACCCCATCAGGTGCCAGTTGCCCATATAGTTGAAAATATGATAGGGGTCCACGGTCCTCTCGGTCTTCTCCTTATGTGCAGGTGATGCATACCTGAAAGAAAAAGACCGTTTCTTCATGCATGCCTCCAGAGCTGCCTTGAACAGATCCTCCTTGACCGGTGAATAGCGGATAACGTGGAAGGATACCGACCGTTCTATACTCTCAGGCGATTCCGTATGTCTTTCGATGACCGAGGTGATCTTCTGTACCGCCTTTTCCAGGTCTCCTGCTATGGAGCCGCTTATGTCCAGGAGCAGCTTCCTCGCAAGGATAAGGGAAGAGAACTCGGATGAAGACATATGCATGACCGGCAGGGAGAAGGTCTCGTCTTCGTAATAGAACCCCTTCCGGGTCATATCATACTGGAGGGGGCAGTCCAGACGTCCTCTCATGAAATCTATATCCCTCTGGGCCGTCTTTGCGGACATCTCGAACTTTTTGGCAAGGGAGGTAGTATTCGGAAACTTCCCTTTCTTCACCTGCCGCTCGAACCAGAGGAACCTCTCATAGATGATCTTGCTGCTCATAGGTCAATACCCCCTTTATCTCCCATATCTGGCTGTCCGGCTGAACCAGTGACCATCATAGCACAGAAATATGGGGACCAAGGCATCAATTGCAGGACCCCGGACACGATATGGGGGAGGTGCCGTTATAAGCTATGCGCAGAAGGACATTTTAGTATGAAAGGAGAGTTGATCATGGAAGGTTCAATGCCAGTTCTTGTCGAGTTCGCTGCGTCCGCTTTTATCTATGCAATAGGGTTCATAACGGTTTATCTGTTGGGACTGCTTTACTGCTGAGCCTGACGCGGTCTTCTGATCTGTCTGTCGAATGTTGCTGCGCTTTCTGAGGACAGACCATTGTTAGATATCTTTCACGTCAGAGGAATAGCAGAAGCTCACGGCTGGTGTAAGTCATTGATAAATATGGTGGAGCTGATCGGGATCGAACCGACGACCTCTTGAATGCCATTCAAGCGCTCTCCCAACTGAGCTACAGCCCCAAGGAGAGATAATATAACGATTATTTGGACATATTTGCAACCTATCCGGGAAAGGAGAAGTCCTGAGTCAAAAAGTATTCTGAACTCTGCTGCACATTGCGTATAATGGAACAAGAGGCGACCGTAAGGAGGAATCATGAATACTATTGGGATAGCCGCAAAGATGGAGCAGGAGGCAGTTGTCTTCTACCGGCAGTGCGCCGAGAAGACCTCAAGCCTGGTAGGGAAAAAGATGTTTCTGAGTATTGCCGCTGACGAGCAGTACCACTTTGAATGCGCCCTCCGGATGAGGGAGGACAAGTCTGTTACGCCTTCGGCAACAACACCGTTTGAAGACATGAAGAAGATCTTCGACGAGCATAAACAGGCGATGCTGGAGAGGATGCCTTCCACTGCCGATGAGCTGGATGCCCTGAAGGTGGCGATGAAGATGGAGGAAGAGTCGATCGCTTTTTATAAGAAGGCCTCGGCCCTTGCAGCGAATGCTGCAGAGAAGCACTTCTTCGACTGCCTCATAAGAGATGAGGAAGAGCACTTCCATATCTTCCAGAATACCTATACCTTTCTTGAGGATTCAGGCAACTGGTTCATGTGGGAGGAGAAAGGGATCGTTGAGGGATAGTGAGGGATCTGCTATTCTGCTGAATCAGGTTACTGCTGCCGGCTGCCTGATGGTTTCAGGCAGATGAAAAATTAAGAGAAAGCGGCATTCCGGATATCTGGAAACAGAGAGCCCGGAGCTGTCTCCGGGCTCTTCGATCTTCCGTCTTTTCTGTTTACTTATCGCAGGGGCCGATATGTTTTCCCTTCATGGTCATCTTCATGTTCATATCCTTGCCGCCTTCTTTCATGGTCATTTCCATGGTCCCGTCATAGGTATCGCCTGCATAGGTGATTGTGCCCTTACCGCTTGAGTCCTTGCATACAGCTTCCCAGGAGACGGTGTTTCCGCTGACATTGACATCTTTCATGGTGCAGTCCTTCTGGTCAGAGCTCTTCGGCACATAGTCTGTCTGCTTGAGGCAGGTGGTGAAGGTCTGCGGTTTCATCATGCCTGCAGGCATGCCCTTCATCTCGACCATGGAGGTGATTTCCCACTTGCCTTCTTTCATGTTGACGCCTTTTACTGCGGCAGCAGGCTTTTCTGCCGGCGCCGAACCCTCCGGCTTTTTGCTGCATCCTGCCATGACCAGTCCGAGTGCAACCAGAACAACAACTGCAAATAACCCCTTGGTACGCTTCATGATATTCTCCTTTTTCACCGGTTTTGCCACCGGTCTCAGATAGTTGTTCATTCATTATACCGGACGGGGCTCTTTGAGAGGAACCGTTTCCCCGGCTGCATGATCTCTGTGTCAGTTCTTGCGGCGGGGCGGTCTGGAGAGGCCGGCCTTATTGGCGCCATGCAGTCCTGCCCGACAGGAGCGATCATCGAGCAGGGAGAGTCTCCCTGCCATTGCCCGCGTCAGGATGCCGTACCTGGGGCTCTTGTCGAGTTTCTCCGCAATGCGGTCCATGGTCTTATCATCGGTCATCCAGCAGAGGTGATCAAAGGCCTTGAGATCGAGCGGCCGGGTATATCCCCTGAGCGTCTTTTCCCGGTGCAGATTGTAGTAATGCTCAAAATATGACATGACCAGTTCGCGCAGATCGCGATACACAGGCTCGCGAAAGCGGAGGCCTGAAAAATTCGATTTCGCAACTGCGCCCCAGTGGCCTTCCTGCTGAAAGAGCGCGAGTACATGGTCATCATCGCGTCTGTTTGGCAGCAGGTTCAGGATCAGGGCAGGGTATCCGAGCCGATTCAGCATGGCAGCTGCAAAGACGGCACCGTCAAAGCACTGGCAGGTCTGCTCATGCAGTACCCTGAGAGGGGACCGGTAGATCGTTTCCGAGGCGTATGCGAGGCTGTCAAGAAAGAGCTGTATGCAGTCAGGCGTCTTAAGGCGCCTCAAAAGCAGCATTTCTGAACTGGTCAGGGCCTTATTAAAATGATCAACTGCTGATCTGGTGGCGGCAACTGTTTGTGTCATGTCAGGTGATTGTATCCGGCAGCAGAGCCGCTGTCAACAGACAGGCAGACAATTATCTGTATCGAGCCTCTGCTGTCGCAGGAGATCGTCATCAGGATGACTGACCTATCAAAAGGCAGGTTTATCCTGCCTGACAATTGTAATTACGGAATTGACATCATGCCAAAAGTCTCATACAGTGAAAGCACAGAGATCGAAGCTCAGGGGAGAAATAAGAGGACACAACCAGACCGGAGTTTCAGGATCATCGAAAGCAAGGGTCTGGTACACGGGAGCCGGGCAGATGGAGAAGACCTATCATCTGCCCGGTTCTTTCTTTATGTTCCGGTGCCGGGCCGTTCTTTTTTGTCTGATACGGCAGGGTTAATACTGCTTTCTCAGAATATCGAAAGGAATTTAAGCAGATAATACCAGGCGAGGGCTGAAAGGATGATGACGCCTGCAGCCAAAAAGAAGAAGACCACTTTTCTGTTGGTGTGTTTATTTTCTGCAAGGAGCTGATCATCTGTACTCTCTGTTCCCTTTTCTGCCCGGGCATCCTTTTGACCGGCATGAGAGGTCATCTTGATGTCCAGCATCTCCGTGCCTTTGAAGTCTTTGTAATGCACTTCCATACCCGGGGCGAATTCAATCTCTTTTCCGCAGTACCTGCATGTATCCCCTGAAGGGGTCTCTTTTCCACAATGAGGGCAGGTGGTCATTATCGGTTCTTTTGTCATTTTTCCCTGGTCGCTTTCAGAATTCAGATCTGTAATTCAGATTTTACCGCTTTTCAGGGATAAATGAAAACTCCGGGGATCAAAGGGGAAGCAGTTATCTGAAGATATCCATCCAGATCTTGACTGCTGTTGCCGAAATGAGGGCTGCGAGGAGCCAGCGAAGATATTGCGTTTTTGTTTTTTTGCCGAGCATTGCCCCTGCTTTTGCAACAGGGATTGCTCCGATAATGATCGCAGACGCCATGGTAAACGGGATCTGGCCTATTGCGGTCTTGCCGATCATGCCCGCTGTTGCGGAAAAAAGGCCGATGGCAAGCGTTGAGCCTAATGCCACGCGCATCGGTATTTTCAGGACATAGAGCATGAGCGGTATGGTGATAAAGGCTCCTCCCTGCCCGACCAGGCCGACCAGAAAGCCGACGATCAGACCGATAATGATCGCTGCAGGTCTATTGAAGCTAACCTGATCCTCGGTCATTTCATCTCTGCCATAGCTTCTCGGGATGAACATCAGGCCTGAGGCAATCAGCGCCAGTGCACCGAAGATAAAGAGCAGCATGCTGTCCGGCGCTGCCTTTGAGATGAGCGAGCCTATAAGGGATGAGACGAAAAGTGAAAGGCCGAGGGTCAGCACAAGGGATCTGCTCACCAGTCCCTGCTTCTGGTAAAAGAGCATGGCAGAAAGCGAGGCAAAGAACCCCTGCACCATGGTGAGGCCGGTGATGTTCTTGACGCCGATCGGATCGAACCCGAAGACCTGGGGGCCATAGTGAAGCAGGGGGAACATGAGGATCCCCCCTCCGATGCCCAGCAATCCTGAAAAGAAGCCGACCGCAGCGCCGCTCATTACCAGGAACAGGAAGAGTTCCGGTGTCATGTAATGACTATCTCTCTACGATGATGCGCGTAGAGGCTGCCGCATCTCCTTCAGCAAGATCTCCTATATATGCGGCGAGGATCTTCTCTTTTTCGAGAGCAGAGATCAGGGCTGCCTTTTTGTCTGCCGGCACAAAGATCAGCAGACCGCCTGAGGTCTGTGCGTCATTGATCAGTATCTTCTCAACATCCGGGACCGCTTTTTCATACATGACGTGCTGGCTATAGTTCTTGAAATTCGCCATGGTGCCGCCCGGCACCTTATTCATGCCGGCAAGCCTCACTGCCTCTTCGAAAAACGGTACATTGCCGGTATGCAGTGTGGCCCGGCATCTGCTGGCTGTGAGCACCTCGTTAAGATGGCCGATCAGGCCGAAGCCTGTTATGTCGGTTGCAGTGCTCACGCCGATTTCGATCATGATCTCGCTTGCGCGTTTATTCAGAGCAGCCATCGAGAGGGTGAACTCCTCGATCACCGCATCGCTGCAGAGGCCTGCCTTGACGCCTGTGGAGATCACGCCGGTGCCGATCTTCTTGGTGAGGACCATGGCGTCTCCGGGCCGTGCCTTGGTGTTGTCGAGGATCTTGTCAGGATGGACAAGGCCCATGACCGTGTATCCGAACTTCGGCTCCTTGTCACGGATGGTATGGCCTCCGATGATCGAGACGCCTGCCTCTGTCATCTTGTCGCTTCCGCCCTGCATCACCTTATGCAGGGACGGGAAGAATTCAGGCTGGTTCGGGAACATGGCAAGGTTCAGGCTGACCACAGCCCTGCCGCCCATTGCCCATACATCGGAAAGTGAATTTGCTGCAGAGATCGCGCCGAACCAGTATGGGTCGTCAACGATCGGCGTAAAGAAGTCTGTTGTCAGGACAACGGCGACCTCGTCATTGATTCTGTACACGCCTGCATCGTCTGCATTGTTCGAGCCGACCAGAACATTTTTATCTGTTATTGCTGGCAGCTGACCCAGAACCTGGGCCAGGTCCGAAGGACTGAATTTTGCCGCTCAACCCGCGCAGCCGGAAAGACTGGTGAGTTTGAGATCCATATGCGCCACCTCCTCTTTTTTCTTTAACTATAAAGAGAGTGTGCTTCTATTGCAATGGGAAAGATAGAACGGGACAAGTGAGCCCCGGATTCAGGCTTTGGAGAGTATGGTACGGAGCAATGCAAGGACTTCTTCGATCTCATCTGCTGTTGTGTATCTTCCGAGGCTGAACCTTATTGCACCCATGCCTTCTTCCGGCGGGACTCCCATTGCCGCCAGTACAGGAGAGAGCGTTACCGAACCGGAATGGCAGGCAGAGCCTGTTGATGCAGCGATCTCCGGCAGTTGGGCAAGGATTTCAGAGCCAATCCTTCCGATGAAATTGATGTTCAACGTATTGGGAAGCCGCTCTGTCGGATGGCCGTTAAGGGAGACCTTATCTCCAAAGGTTTTCTGAAGCATCTCCCAGAACCGATCTCTCAGCGCCTGCAGCTGAGGCAGACCGTCCCATTCCTGTGCAGAACTGCAGGCCGCGCCCAGGGCAACGGCCAGAAGAACGTTTTCCGTGCCTGCCCTTCTTCCTGCTTCATGTCCTGCCCCATGCATAAATGGCTCCATGCTTGTCCCTTTTCTGATGTAAAGCGCGCCAATACCTTTTGGTGCATAGAGCTTATGTCCGGCGACCGAAAGGAGATCAACTCCGAGTTCATTTACATCCGCGGGAATCTTTCCGATGCTCTGGGCAGCGTCAGTATGGAAGAGGACACCGGTCTCCCTGGCAATGGCTGCGATCTTTGAGATCGGCTGGATTGTCCCCACCTCGTTGTTTGCATGCATAACGGTAATAAGAACCGTTTTGGGTGTGACGGCACGTTTCACATCGTCAGGATCGACCATGCCAAAGCGGTCAACAGGAAGCACGGTTACCTGTGCCCCGAGCTTTTCAAGAAACCGGCATGGGTTGAGTATCGAGGGGTGTTCAACAGCGGTGGTGACAATATGATCGCCTTTCCCCTGAGCGGCAAAAAAGACACCTTTGAGAGCATGGTTGTTAGCCTCAGTCCCTCCGCTGGTAAAGACAATCTCTTCAGGGGTACAGCCGATGAGATCAGCGATCTGCCCGCGAGCTTTTGCCACTGCATTTTTGGCAGGGATTCCTGCCCAATGTGAGCTGGAGGGATTGCCGTAGTGATCTGTCAGAAAAGGCTGCATAGCCTCAATTGCTTCAGGTGCAATCGGCGTGCTGGCATTGTAATCAAGGTAGATCTTTTTGTTCATATTAAAACTCATATCGCAACTGAAAATAGACATTGTCGTTTTTATCCAACTGCCCGAACTGGCTCCATTGTTCTCCGCCACCGAAGATGTTGGCTCCGATCGCTGCCCAGACATGGTCAGATAAATTATACTTTACCTCAGGATTAAGCAGGTAATCGCCGTCGGAAGGGTTCCAGAAGGAAAACACGGAAAGCCGCAGTGTCTGATGCATCAGAAATTGCGTAAGCCTCACGCTGACGAGTTCATGCAATCTTCTTTCCTGAGGAAATCCTGGAGGAAGATTCTTCTTGTATTCAGCATAATCATGCATGTACTCAGCGTAATACTGCACACCCACGGTAAAATCCTCCCAGAGCTGTCTCTGATAACCGAGCAGGAACCGTGTCTGGGAATTCGGCATCATTGGATCAGTGCCGCTTCTATCTTCTCTTGCATCGTAGTACCCGGCTTCGAGGCTCACAACACCATCAAGTGCCTTGCCCTGAAGGCTCGCGCCATAGACTGTAAGCTTCGGATAGAAGAGGGTAAGCTTTGCCGGCATCATCGAATTGTCAGGCATCACTGACGGCTGCCTGAAAAAGCCACGATAATAATACAGTGCAGCGTCATAGCCAGCAATATCCCGATACGCTCGAAACGCAACTTCCGTGTTTTTCAGTGTTGTTGCAGGCTCTTTCTTTTCACGGTCAATAATAGACGACATGGGATCAAACATCCAAAACCGTTTTGCATTAGGGAATTTATTCGGTTCAAAAAATGGAATAATGACAAGCTCAAAGGATGCAAAACCGGGATATGCGCCGATCTTTATGCCGTCTACGCCTTTTTTCAGGTATTCCATCGGCCTGCCTGAAAAGAATGCCTCATAGTCCTTTGGGAAAAAATCATTAATGAAGATCAGGTCTCCAAGGCCCCAGGTCAGGATCTGCCTCCCCGCCCGTATGTCCCAGCTCGATGCAGTGTAATCGATGTATCCCTCCCGCAGTTCAAGATCAGCTCTTCTGTCGATATGGTCATAGAAGGCCTCGGTCTTGATAAAAAGATGAAGCGGCTCTCTGGACAGATCGAGCTTTAACTGTATGCGCTCCTCAGCAAGCTTGAAATTGCCTCCGTCAGGATTTGACCTCCCGGCATCGAAGGAATAATTGCCCTGCAGGAATCCGTGAAGCGGGATGTCAGCAGCATGGGCAGAGAGCGACAGGCAGCAGAAAAAAAACAATGACAAAAAAATTGATCTTAAATAGTTTAAATTCATATATTCCCCGGCCTACGACTTTTTCGCCAATATGCAGACAAAGCCTGCATCTTTTATCAAGACTTCACACGTCTCTTCTTTTTGCAGATTTTCTGATGGTGGCTGGCAGAGCGCTGAGGAGTATTGCTCTGCTTTCATGCCCTCGTTTATAAGCATGGCCTGTACCTCTGCAATGCTGAAAAAGTTCGCGTATTGGTAAATAGAGTCCTTTTCTCTGCCTTTCTGCATATAAGACCTTCCCCATGGGCTCTCCCGATTTATTAGACCGATGACCACGCCACCGTCTCCTTTCAGAACCCTGCGGGTCTCTGAGATAACCTTTTGTGGATCCTCCACAAAACAGAGGGTAAACAGAATGAAGACGCAGCCGAAAAAGCTGTCAGCGTAAGGAAGTTTTTCGCCAAAGGCCTGCGCAACATTTACGCCTCTTTCCCTGGCCATAGTGAGCAATGCTTCTGAAGGCTCAACGCCGTATCCTATTCCAAGCGCCTTTGCAAACCTTCCGGAGCCGACTCCTATTTCAAGAAAGGGTGGCGATAAATTCTTCATCAGGAGTCGTATCGCTTTCACCTCAGCATCAAAAAGAATGCGGCCGTCCGGATCGTCAAACCAGTGATCATACTCTTCTGCATGAAGAGAGAAGGCTTCAGCTGCTGAAGTTGCGTGCCTGCTCAGTCTATCCACTTTTTCGGCGGCTGCTTGAGAAAGCGCTCAGTAAAGAGACTGTCCTCAATGTTAATGTTGTAGTCCACCTTGCTATAGGTAACCTCTGTGGAATGACCACTCTGAAGGTTCTTCATTGTTCGCTTTGTGATGGTGGGCAAGCTTTTCACATCCTTTATTTCATCCGCGGTGAAAGTCTTATACAGGTCTCCGCGCTTGTCATAATACTCTTCCTTCATCGGAAGGGAGTTTGTCTTGTCGATCCAGGCAAGCTTGTAACTGTAATCAACATCAGCAGTCTTCGGGGTGCTTTTTATCACATAACAGTCCCTTGCACCGAGTTTTTCCTCTTTACTTATTGCATGCGTATCATCTTCGATATCCCTTCCGGATACGTCCTCATAGGTGAAATCCGAACCAACAAAGCTCGACCGCTTGTCCTGAGCTGCAATTCGGCGCACCATGCTGATAGCCGGAACGAACAGCCATCTGTCATCATCTTTCTTCGGATATTTGTACACCATAAAGGTCATGTCCTTCACATCTGCCGGCTGAAAGAAGTATATGAAATACTTTTGATCGCCGCCGGTCTCTCCAAAGTTCTTTCTGAGCATGGTCATCTCCCTGACCCTTTCCTGTCCACCTTTGCTCACAAGCTTCATTACTACTCTTGCCTTGAAGTCCTTGCCCGGATACAGGAATGCGGCCTGGGACTTTTTCATTACCTCGTCGGCAGTTACGGCAAAAACCTCCATCGGCAGCAGAAGCGCCACTAGTAGCATCACCAATTGTTTCATGTCAATCCTCCATGTAGTTATTTTATTCCAATTGACCTGCGATCAATTCCATTATGTCCGTAATCCGAATCTGCTTGTCATGTCCCTGCATCGCCTCGTTTACCTGCGCATAGCAGGCAGGGCAGCTGAGGATAAGCCGGTCTGCTTTCTTTGCTACGGCCTCGTCAATCGTCAATCTCCCCATTGCATTTGCATTCTCCTGAAAAACCTTGCGCGCAGCTCCTCCGGCACCACAGCAGCGCGAGTCGAGGCCGTGACTGTCGAATTCGAGGAGTTCTATGCCCTTCACACTTCTCAGCACAGCCCTGGGCTCCTCGATCACACCGACTCCTCTGCTCAAATAGCAGGGGTCATGGTAGATCAGACGTTCGTTCAGTTCTTTCTTCAGCTTCAGCTTTCCATTTTTCAATGCCTCGGTGACAAACTGCGTGATATGCCTGATCTTGAAAGGCAGCTCCTGTCCGTATATTGATGGCCAATCACGGGCCATGATATTTACGCATCAGGGACAGGACGTGAGCAGCAGCTTTACCCCCTTTGCCTTGTACCCTTCCACAAGCCTTTTGACCAGGTCTTCAAGCATGTCATGCTGACCTGAAATAAACAGAGGGAAGCCGCAGCAGACCTCTTCCTCAGGCCCCAGCATGGTGAAGCGATCGCCGATAGCACTTAGTACGAGAACGTCACCCTTTACCATCGGCTGCGCTGAATATGCACCTGTGCAGCCTGCATAATAGGCGATTTCAGCATTTTTCTCGACCTTCACATTATCGGGGAACCAGGGACTGAATCTCTCTTTGGCCGGCATGTTGTAAGGGTTTCCGGTATTTTTGATCACCTCGGGCATCTTGGCCTGGCCCCCGATAGGGCCGATGCCGCGTTTGACCATCTCTTTCCTCAGCATAGGCCAGAGACGCTGTGTAAAGATGCCCACAGCACAGTGCTGTCCGCAGGCGCCGCAGGTAGTGCATTCAAATACAGCCTTTGTGAAATCCTCAAGGAGCCGATTGTCGATCCTGTCCGGTCCCATCAGCTTTGCCTTGAGCCCCTCGGTCGCTTTTATGAACTCCTTGAAAACTCGGATCTTTTCTGGCGGTGAGATGGCAGGATCGCTTTTGACGTTCTGCACCGGGCAGAACTGCAGGCACTGTCCGCACTGTGTGCAGGCATCCAGCTCGATAAGCTGCTGAGGGGTGAGGCTATTCGTAAAGCAGTCTTTCGGTTTCATCTCGACTTAAGCAGCCAGCCCTGCATGAGCGTGATGAGGGCAGGCAGATAGATAAGTGTCATTACGGCGCTCAGGAGCATCATGCTCACAATGAACGCGCCGACGGTTATATAAGGCGTGAGCGGCGCGAATATCATCACGGCGAAGGAAGCGGCAAAAAGGATTGCATTTCGCATGATTCCTTTTCCGGGCCGCGCTGCGGTCCAGAGGAGAGCATCAGACAAAGGCTCTGTTGGAACTTCCTTCAGTCTCTGCCGCAGTCTGGACACAAAATGGATAGCAAAGTCCACGGCCATACCAAGCGAGAGGCAGGAAAGCACGGATATTGGCATATCAAAGTCTTTCCCAACATAGCCGACTACGCCGTACAGGAGCAGGACTGTGAAAAGCAGCGGTGCGTACCCTACAATTGCCCATTTCAGAGAGCGGAAATCATAGGCAAGTATGCCGAAGACAACCACCAGCGCAAGAATGAACCCCTTTACCATGTCCCCAAGCACCTCGTCATTCCAGACAAGATTGAAATAGGCGATGCCGGCTGGTTTCATCTCCATGGAAGTGGGATTGCTCTTCTTGTATTCTTCAACTGCCTTTATAACCTCTCTCATGGCATTGGCATCCCATGTCTTGAGCTGCACCCAAATGTTTGCGCTCTTAAAGGGATAGTCAACGACATTGTCCAGGTCTGACGGTTTGGCAGACATCGAAAAGAGGAAGATATACTGGCCAATCATCTCTTTTGTCTCCGGCACAGCATCATACTTAGGGTTATCGTCATGGAGCACGCGGTTTATCCGCTTCACGTAATCAACAACTGACGTTGTCTTGCCGACAACAGGCAGCTTTTCGAGATGTTGCTGGAGCCCCTCTATATACCGCATTGCCCCAGGTGTCTTGATGTAATCGTCTTCCTTTGCAATGGCCACTACATAGCCGAGCGATGTGCCGCCGAGGGCCTTGTTAATTGCCGTATCAGCGACTCTTACATCGCTGTCTTTTTTGAACCACTCTACCAGGTTATTGTTCACGACAATCTTTGACAGTCCGATGACTGCTATTACAAAGAGGATGAGTCCGACCAGAACAGTCTGCTTTGGATGATGCGCTCCGAATCCGGCGAGACCTCTCAAAAATTCTGAACCCCTGCCTGCATCGATATCTTCTGCATGGGCTATTTTCGCCAACTTCTCGTCCTTCACAAAGGTGAACATGGCAGGTATAAAGCTAAAACTGAGAATTCTGAGGGCAATAGTGCCGAAGGCAACAAGACCGCCAAAGACCTTAACTGGAATGATGTTCATAAAAAGAAGCACGCCAAAGCCTGCTGCTGTTGCAAGTGCGGTGTTCCTCACCGGGCGGCTTACCGCCTGCATGGTCTCGATGATCGCTCTTTTCTTGTCCTTTGTCTCTCTGTAGCGGAAGTAAAATTCATTGAAGATATGCATGCTGTCTGTTGCGATCGCCATAAGAAAGACCGGCGCCATGGAACTCATGATATGGATTGGGAAGCCCAGTCCGATGAGGAGTCCCATACTCCAGACAATGCTGATCATGGCGTCCATCATCAGCGTGATCGAGAGGAAAAGATCCCTGAACATCAGATATCTGACAATAAGCATGACCATGCCTGCAATAGGTGCGAACAGGGCCATGAGCTTGAACATATCTG
Source organism: Nitrospirota bacterium (assembly GCA_016214855.1). Taxonomy (NCBI): domain Bacteria; kingdom Pseudomonadati; phylum Nitrospirota; species Nitrospirota bacterium. Next base: position 183,717 of record JACRMT010000002.1, read on the forward strand.
CGCCGAAGGTGTCGCGGGCAACCGGATCACCGGCAACATAGTATTGTTCATCTCCCTTTTCTTTTTTGACAATCTCCCGTATGTTGTCTGCGATCTCCTTGCCGTTTGAGCCCTTTTCGAGCGGGACATAAATGGCTGTTGTCTTGCCGTCCTTTGAGATGATACGGTTCAGAAAAAGAGGGTTCTCATACAGCATCTTCCTGAGATATTCGAGCCCCTTTTCATCTTCAGGAGCTTTTGTCATCAAGGGAGCGACCTTTAACGCTGCGTCTTCTACGGTGACATTGTCTATGGTCGTAAAACTGGACACATCCCTTGCTGCAACGCCCTTGAGCTTAAGTATTTCATCCGTGATCCTTTGAATCTTTCCGAGTGTTCCTGTGTTGAGAATGCCTTTTTCGTTCACAATGCCAAGGGCAATCATGTCCTCGTACAGGCTGAAGGTCTTTTCGACCTCATCGTTCCATACCCTCACATCAGACGTTGCGGGGAGCATGTTCTTCGGATTCGTGTCGGTCCTCATCTTCGGAAACTGCGTCATGAAGGCCATGGTGACGAGTATTGAAAGCACCACAATTAGTTTCGGATGATTTACCGAAAATTCAACAAGAGAAAACTTTTTCATTAGGCCCTCCTATACATTCATATATGTCGATATTTGCATGGATATTCGTTTTTAGAAAGTCAGATTCATGTCTGCCGGAACCATAACTTCTTTGTAGTAGGTCGCTGGATTTGCCAGTTCCACACCCTCCACAAAGTCAGACTTTGACATGCCGAACAGAGGGACGTTAAGAGGGCAGGCAAGCATCTTTGCCCCTTCTTTATAGAGCATGAAGAGCATCTCCTCGACCGTGGGAAGTTCCATCTCTTCCATTCTCTTCATCACAGCCTCACCGATCTCCTCAGGTTGATCAGGCATGCATTTCAGATCCTTCACCTTGTCTTTGTGAATCGCGATGACCCCGCGTGAACCGAAGAAGATCGTGACATTAGAGCCCTCCCTCAAGAGGCTCAGAGCAGTCATTGCGGCATTGAATACCTGGCAGAGTTCATCATGGAAGCACATCACTGATACATTTTTTATTACCTTTGTCATGACATTTCCCCTCTTATAACGTTATATATGTTCCTGCTGATGCACGGGAGAATTTTCCATAAGCTGTGCCAGGGCATCCTGCATAAGACTGCATGCCACACTAATATTATTGTTCGCTATTCTGTAATAAATATTAATACCGTCCCTTCTTGTTTTAAGAATCCTCATCTTCCGCATAACTGACAGATGCTGCGATGTATTGGCCTTTGGGATGCCGAGTTCCTTCGTGATATGGCCGGCAGACAGTTCTCCTGTCTTGAGCAGGTTAATTATCTCAAGCCTCCTCGAATTGGAAAAGGTTTTGCAAAACTCCGCATGAAAATCTAACACCTCTTTTTTCATGGCAGCCCGCTCAGTCCGTTTTTCATCTTATAGAGAAAGTATTTCTCAAACCCGACCTTCATCCATTTTGCCCATATGCCTTTTTTTGTAAATGACGACTGGCGCGGAGGGAGTACCGGAGAGGCCTTCATCAGCGCGGCTGTGTTGCCCATATCCATCAGGCAGACAACACTCAATTCGTCCATGGCTGGCGGCGGTGTGCCTTTAATATCAGAATAGATCGTGGCAGCCGCTGTCTTTGCCATCTTTACGGTCATGAAGCCTGTCTTTGGAACGCCGGTAGGTACGGGAGTAACCTCAGGAGGCGCTATCGCCATAGTCACGCCGATGGCAAAGATATTCTTGTGTTTGGTATGCCTGTAGTTCTTGTCAACAGGGATAAAGCCCCTCGGGTTGCCTAAGGGTGCAACAGCAGGCACGCCTTTGAATGGCGGGGCTATCATGGCGAGTTTAAAAGGTATCTTTGTCCCGTCTTTCAGCTTTATCTCACCAGGCGTCACTTCTTCAATAGCCTGGCTCACAACTGATTTGATGTCCCTGTCTGCGAACTCGTCTTCCATGAAGCGCTTCGAGTTTCCAAGCCCTCCGACACCCATATGGCCGAGATACGGTTCAGACGTGAGATAGATGATCGGCACCTTATGCCGCATCTTCCTCCTTTTCAGTTCATCATGCATCTCAAAGGCAAGCTCATAGGTGGGGCCAAAGCAGCTGACCATCTGGGAAGATCCGACAACAACAGGTCCAGGGTCTTCGAGAATCTTCTTCCATGTCTGGCCTGTCCTGACAGCGTGATCGAGGGTGAAGGTGCAGTCAGTGTATCCCTTGTCAGGGCCAAGACCGGGTATCTCATCAAATGAAAGATGAGGCCCTGTTGAGATGACGAGGTGATCGTATGAGAACTCTCTTGTTGCAGTCTTGACCTTCGATGTCTCAGGATCTACCCCTATCGCGGCTTCATGGATGAACTGGATTCCCTTTGATTTAAGTATTTCACTGACATTCAGTGTGATATCCTCAGGCCCTCTCCAGCCCATGATCAGCCATGGGAGCGAAGGCAGAAATACGAATCGGTTATCTTCGCTGATAACCGTAACCTCTGCCTGCGAGCCTAACAGCCTTTTTATCTCAAAGGCTGCTGTAAGCCCTCCGAACGAGCCTCCTAAAATTACTATTCTTGCCATAGCACACTCCCCCTTTGTATTATTAGAACATGCCAACTACGTTATTGCTTTCCGTCATCAAATCCACAAGCCCATCATAGGTAATCTCTTTTGCGCGCCGGTCCGACTCAATTGAATTCAGTCCGCGGAGTTTGCGATCATCTGAAAGCACATATGCAGTCCCGCAAAAACCCAGGTCTTCAAGGTGTTCCTGCTGTATAAAATAGACCCCGTTTTGCAAGAGTACTACGTCAGCGGCCAAGTCTCTGGCCATTTTAACACCCCTTCTCCCATCTACTGTGTCTGGTGCGCTTCTTACTATTACAAGCATTTATGTTCTCCTTTCAGATCTATGAGTTGCGATCAAAAGATCATTGTTTGGTCAGCTTCTTTTAACAGAGAGGCTATATCTGATTCGTTTTTGACCTGCACGCCTGCAGGAAGCTCTTCTTCTTTTACTGACTGTAACGCCAGTGAAAGATAATCAGCATACACATCCACGCCCATATCAACACAGTCCTTCAATGTGGACTCCAGATTTGTAAAACCGGTCCCTGTATCGTCCTGCCCCTTTTTGGCAAGGAGCACGCCTCCGTCAACCAATATGAGCGACACTTTCCAGTCGCCCGACGCCGCACCCAGCGCATGTCTGACAGCTTCTGCTGCATTAATATCGCCATACGGCGGTTTTCTGAGTATCATTGCTATATGTCCCATGGTATCCTCCTATGCACCGATATTAAGCCAGACGTCACTTTCACCCAGGGTCTTAAACAACCCTTTGAGCGATCCGACCTCTGCACCTTCAAGATAATTGTCTTTCGCCGCACGGCGATAGTTTACACAGCCGCCTCAAAGGAAGACCTTGAGTCCCTTCTGAATAAGTCGCGTAAACTCTTCCTCAGCATTTGTAATCCCCTTCGCCTTTTGAGCTTTCAAAAAGCAGTAGACTCCATCTGCCGAAGCGATGAGGTTAACGGTGTTTCCCTTTGCCAGCGCAGAGTCTGCAAGTCGCACTGTTGTGAGTGTGTTTTCATAAGAGTACGGTGATGTCGAGAGGTACAGCGTCATCGTTTTGCCCATTTGTTTCCTCCTTTATGGCAGATGGGTTCTGCCCATCTCCTGAATGATCGCGGACTTCAGCTCCGCAATAGATACATCCTGACCCTTGAATACAATAGTGTCGTTGATCGCAAGCGAAGGAAATATATTTAAAGCTCTTCGGCTCAAGAAAGACATCTCCGATTTACTGATAATTTCAACATCGAAGGTATAGTTTCGGGAAAGTTCCATGACCACGGAATGGACATTCGTTCACCGGTTCCCGGGAGGACTGTTGAAATATAATGTGATCAGCATAGCGTGTTATCCTTTCATCCCTAATGACCTGTGATTATCTGATACCCATCCGCAGCCACGGTTATCGCTATGATCACGGCGATCGCAGACTTGAGGTATAAGGAGCAGGGGGATAAAGATGGCTCCGCCCAGACCAAGAAGCAGAAGAGCGACAAGGAAAGGGATGTCCATGATCATCCCGCGTTGAGAAGAGCGGTCTTCAGGTTTTCATAAGTGCTTACGCCGTCGCTTACGATGATCAGGTCATTAATTGCTATGGACGGGCAGGCCGGAGGCTTGCTCTCTGACTGGTACTCCCGGGAGGTTTTGCTGATAATAATTATTTTTGCTCCGAATTCCTTTTCAGCCGACCTGGCTGCTTCAAGGTTAGTCTGTCAACGTTTGCCCATGGGGTCATTGACGTAGAGGCTGATGATCTGCGGTCCCATATGAGGCCTCCTATTTTAAAGATGATGGTAGCTATCTGCGCCTTGCGCCCGGATAGGTGCCCTTTTTTGTCACCGGACAGCAGGCCGGTGCCGGCAGTTCTTCGATATAGTCTTTTTTCAGGATCTCAAGCAGGTCAGGGATGATCGGGTCTTTCAGAAAGTAACATCTGAGCCTCCCGTCCATATAGTGGTCTATCAGCCCCTGCCGTCTGAGCAGAGAGAGATGCTGGGAAACATTCGGCTGGCTTATCTCAAGGAAGTCTTCGAAATCGCTTACGCATTTGACGCCCTTCAGGAGTTCTTCAAGGATCCTGATGCGGACCGGATGCGCGATGGTCTTCAGGACTTCTACTTTATGCATTATGGACCTCATTACCGCAAGCCTCCTTTTAAATACATGCAAACATTAGCATACTTGAATGTATTTGTCAAATAAAAAAGAGCTCAGCCTTTTGCGACAATATCGATGAGCTTCGATTTCTCCTGCATCTGCTCTGTCAGGACCTCGCGCATGAGGATACATGCCTGGATCACCTTTGCATTGGAAACGCTGTAGTAGATATTTACACCGTCCCTGCGCGTTCTGAGAATGCCTCTGTGCCTCATGACAGCAAGGTGCTGCGAGACATTGGCCTTGGGAACGCCTAATATCTCGACCAGGTCAGTGACGGTCTTTTCACCATCTTTCAGTGCATTCAGGATCTCAAGTCTCTTGGGGCTTGCGAGGGTCTTGCAGACCTCTGATTGCAGTTCAAATAATGTCTTGTCCTGTTTCATATATGCGTATTCTATTGACTGTGATATGAAAAGGTCAAGGGAATCTTTCCTGTAACTTCCTTTACTCAAAGGAATATTTTGTGATAGACTTTAAAACTTCATTTATTTTCCGCATAATGACTGCATAACAACTATGACTGCAACGAAAAAATATGCCATAGGTATTGACCTCGGGGGGACAAACCTCAGGGTCGCACTTGTCTCCGAAGACGGCGAGATCGTTCGCAAGATCAAGAAGCCGTCGTCAGAACCGGTGCTTGATGCAATCTTGTCTGCTATCGATGAGATAAAGCAGCCTGAGATCGTGGGGATCGGGCTGGGCGTTGCCGGTCTGATCGACAGAAAGCGGGGCAGGGTCTTTATATCGCCCAACCTTCATGCCATAGAAGGCATTGACCTGGTAAGGGAGATACGGCACAGGTTCAATGTTCAGGTGATGATCGAAAATGACGCCAATGTAGCTGCTCTGGGCGAAAAGACAGCAGGCGCCGGAAAAGGCTTTGATAATTTTGTTCTGCTTACCCTCGGCACCGGCATCGGCGGCGGCATTATTCATAAAGGGAAGCTGCTTGATGTATCGGCCGAGATCGGGCATATGAGCATTAATGCGGATGCAGAGAAATGTCCCTGCGGCAATATCGGCTGCCTTGAGACTTATGCCTCGGCCCGGGCCATGATAGCCAAGGCTGTGATCATGCTCGAAAAGGATAATGAGAGTATTCTTAAGGAATGCTGCAAGGGAAGTATCTATAAGATCACGCCTGAGGACATTTACCGTGCAGCGCTCGAAGGGGATGCGCTCTCCCGTGAGATCCTCAAGGATGCCGGCCGTTTCCTTGGTGTAGGCATTGCGAACATTATCAATATCATGAGCCCTGAGGCGATCATACTCACCGGCGGTCTTGTAGGCGCATGGAACATTTATGTGCAGGAGGCCATCAAGGAGGCTTCGCGGAGGGCGTTCAAAGAGCTCTTTGATGCGGTGAAGATCATCCCTTCCTCGCTCGGCGACGATGCCGGCATTGTCGGCGCTGCAAGCCTTGTCTTTATGGAAATCTCAGGAAAGACCTCATAGGAACAGATGTCTAAGAATATCCGCAATTTTTCTATCATCGCCCATATTGACCATGGCAAATCCACGCTTGCCGACAGGCTGCTCGAGTTTACCGGCGCACTTTCCAAGCGCGAGATGCAGGCGCAGGTGCTGGATTCGATGGACCTCGAGCGGGAGCGGGGCATCACGATCAAGGCCCATGCGGTCAGGCTTAACTATCAGGCCGATGACGGCAAGGAATATATCCTTAATCTTATCGACACGCCCGGTCATGTTGATTTTTCGTATGAGGTCTCAAGAAGCCTCGCGTCCTGCGAAGGGGCACTGCTTATCGTTGACGCAAGCCAGGGTGTTGAGGCCCAGACGCTTGCCAATGCATACCTTGCTGTTGACAATAACCTTGAGATGATCCCGGTCATAAACAAGATCGACCTTCCGAGCGCTGATCCCGAAAGGGTGAAGGAGCAGATCGAAGATGCCCTGGGCATAGACAGCTCTGATGCGATCCTTGCAAGCGCAAAAGAGGGCATCGGGACCAAGGAGATACTCGAAGCGATCGTGAAGAAGGTGCCCGCGCCGCCTGGCGACGAGGATAAACCTCTGAAGGCGCTTATATTCGATTCGTGGTTCGACAATTACCAGGGAGTCATAATGCTGGTGAGGCTTTTTGACGGAAAGGTAAAGGCAGGCAAGAAGATCCTTCTGATGGCTACAGAAACTACGTTTGATGTCCTGCAGGTCGGCATATTCAGCCCTAAAATGACCTCTGTTGAAGAGCTTACGGCAGGAGAGGTCGGATACATCATCGCAAGCATAAAGAACGTGGCTGACACAAGGATCGGCGACACGATCACGGATGCGAATAAGCCGGTGACCGAGCCCTGTCCCGGGTACAAGGACATAAAGCCGATGGTCTTCTGCGGCTTTTACCCGACCGAAACGCATCAGTATGAGAACCTCAGAGATGCGCTGAGCAAGCTCAGGCTCAATGATTCATCATTCAGCTTTGAGCCGGAGACATCGCTTGCCCTTGGCTTCGGCTTCAGGTGCGGATTTCTCGGGCTGCTTCATATGGAGATCATCCAGGAGAGGCTTGAGCGCGAGTTCGGCCTTTCTCTCCTGAGCACTGCGCCGACTGTTGTATGCAGGGTCACGTTGTCAGATGGAAGCGTCATATTCATCGAAAACCCTGCTTCGCTTCCTGATCAATACGAAAAAATTGAAGAGCCTTACGTGCTTACGACCATCTTTGTTCCAAAGGAATTTATCGGCCCGATTCTCGATCTCTGCCAGGAGAAAAGAGGTGCGCAGAAGGGTTTTCATTTTGTCGGCAAGGACAGGATCAAGGTCGAATATGAACTGCCTTTGAACGAGATTCTCTGGGACTTTTATGACAAGCTCAAATCTTTTTCCAAGGGATATGCTTCCATGGACTATGAGTTTCTGGGATACAAGGAATCGGATCTGGTAAAGCTCAATGTTATGTTGAACGGCGAGATCGTGGACGCCCTTTCCTTGATAGTTCACAAGGACAAGGCTTATTATAAGGGGCGTCAGCTTGCGGAAAAGCTGCGGGAGAGCATCCCGAGGCAGATGTATGAGGTTGCGATCCAGGCAGCAATAGGCAGCAAGATCATAGCGCGCGAGACGGTCAAGGCAATGAGGAAAGACGTTATTGCCAAGTGTTATGGCGGCGACATCTCGCGGAAGCGCAAGCTGCTCGAAAAACAGAAGGAGGGCAAGAAAAGGATGAAGCAGGTGGGACGGGTGGAGCTGCCGCAAGAGGCCTTTCTTGCGATCCTGAAAGTGAAATGAGCGAAGGAAGAATACATGAGGGCACGGCAGTGACAGAAGACGCATCCCTGAGGCCGGAGCGCGGGCATAGGGGGAAGAAGGAAAAGTCGGTAATCCGTGAGAATATCGAAGCGATCCTGATAGCACTTCTGATAGCCATCGTGGTCAGAACGTTTGCGGTCCAGGCCTTTAAGATCCCCTCCGGCTCGATGCTCGAAACACTCCAGATCGGCGATCATATACTCGTAAATAAAATTGTTTACGGTACGCCTATTGATATCCCTTTTACCGATATCAACCTCTTCTGGATGCCCGGTTTTTATAAACCGCAGAGGAATGATATCATTGTTTTCAAGTATCCCGAGGATCCGAAAAGGGACTTCATAAAGAGGGCCGTAGCGGTTGGCGGCGATGTAGTAGAAGCCAGGGATAAGGTTCTTTATGTGAACGGCCAGCAGGTCAGCGAACCCTTTGCTGTCCGCAAGGATGATATGATCAGGCCGAGAAGCATGGACAAGAGGGACAACTTTGGGCCTCTTACCGTCCCCCAGGGAAAAGTATTTGCCATGGGAGACAACCGCGATCAGAGCTATGACAGCAGATTCTGGGGTCCGGTCGACCTGAAGCAGATCAAGGGCAAGGCGGTCATCATTTACTGGTCCTGGGATACGTCAAAGAAATGGAACCATCTTAATAGAATCGGGAGGCTCGTAAAATGATGCGCGATCCGGGCGAAAAGGGATTTATCAAGACGTTGTTCGGCTTTCTTCTCCTTGTCGCCATTATAGCGGCACTGATCCTTCTCGGCAAACCCTATTACCGCTCTTACACACTTGGCGCACATACGCGGGATTATCTGAAGACGGAGATCGGAGAGGTAGCCAAGATCCGGGAAAATGTTATGAAGGACGCGAACGAACTGGGGATCAAGCTGAACGAGTCTGATCTTTCGGTGACCATCGATAACAAGGTCGTGAAGGTGAAAGCGACATGGAAGGATACCGTGGACTTCTGGGGTTATTATCAGAAGACGTTCGATTTTGAGCTGTATGAGGAGTATTGATTGTTCACCGGTCTTGTTGCTGCATTGGGAGATATTGTTTCACTTGAGAGAAGGGGTAAGGGTGCAAGGCTTTTTCTTGAGGCAGAGGCCCTCAGCAAGGAAGCAAGGCTTGGCGACAGCATAGCCATAAACGGCACCTGCCTTACGGTCGTCGAGGTTCGGGGAAAAACTCTGGCTTTTGATATCTCTGATGAGACACTGAGATCTTCGAATCTCGGAGATCTCAAGGTCAGGGACAGGGTCAATCTTGAACCTGCACTGCGTTTGAACGACAGGCTCGGCGGTCATTTTGTGACCGGCCATATTGACGGCCCCGGCAGAATTCGTTCAAAGAGCCTTGAAGGTGAAGTGTTCAAGATCGTCATCGAGACGGAGCCCTGGATAGCAGAATATCTTGTGGAGAAAGGTTCGGTCGCGGTTGACGGCATCAGTCTGACGGTCGTGAATGTGATGCGGGACGGATTTTCGCTTGTGATCATTCCCCACACGGCGCAACTGACCACTCTCGGGTTCAAGGGACCCGGTGACCGGGTGAATGTTGAGGTCGATATCCTGGGCAAATATGTCGCAAAATATCTGAATAAGGGCAAGGATGCAGACCTCATGCAGACCCTCAAAACTTCAGGATTTGTGTAGAAACAGAATTCGAAGACATACGCCGGAATTAAAGGAGCCAAGATGCAGCAGAAACATAAATTCAATACCATAGACGAAGCTCTCGAAGACATTGTAAAAGGGAAGATGGTCATCCTTGTCGATGACGAGGACCGGGAGAACGAAGGCGACCTCTGCATGGCAGCAGAAAAGGTCACGCCTGCAGCAATCAATTTTATGGCAAAACACGGCAGGGGGCTTATCTGTCTTTCACTGACCGGTGAAAGGGTTGAGGAACTGAAGCTGCCGATGATGTCCGAGGCAAATACCTCTTCCTTCGGCACTGCATTTACGGTTTCGATTGAGGCGAAGAAGGGCGTAACAACCGGAATATCTGCAGCAGACCGGGCAGTGACGATCCTGGCTGCGATCAACCCGAAATCAACGCATGAGGATCTTGCCCGGCCGGGACATATCTTCCCGCTGAGAGCAAAGCGCGGTGGCGTACTGCAGCGTGCGGGTCAGACCGAGGGTTCTGTTGACCTTGCCCGTCTTGCAGGACTGAACCCTTCCGGTGTGATCTGCGAGATTATGAATGAGGACGGGACCATGTCGCGGGTCCCTGAGTTGATGGAGTTCGCGAAGCATCATCACATGAAGATCGTGACTATAAAGGACCTGATCAAGTACCGGACAAGGATCGAGAGATTTGTCCGGCGCGAAACAACAACCGTTCTTCCGACAGATTACGGAGATTTCACGGTCATTGCCTATGCGAATGATGTTGATGCAAATGTTCATCTTGCGCTGGTGAAGGGTGAGATCAGCAAAAATGATGCAGTCCTTGTAAGAGTACACTCTGAGTGTCTGACCGGCGATGTTTTCGGGTCAAAGAGGTGCGACTGCGGAGAGCAGCTGCATAAGGCAATGAAGATCATCAGCAAGGAAGGCCAGGGCGTGATCCTCTATATGCGGCAGGAAGGCCGCGGTATCGGGCTTGTGAACAAGCTCAGGGCTTATGAGCTTCAGGACAAGGGACTCGATACGGTTGAGGCGAACCTCAAACTTGGGTTCAAGCCGGACCTGAGGGATTACGGCATCGGCGCGCAGATCCTCGTTGATCTTGGCGTGCGCAAGATGCGGCTTATGACGAATAACCCGAAGAAGATCGTCGGCCTTGAAGGATATGGTCTTAAGGTTGTCGAGCGGGTGCCGATGGAAATTAATCCGCACGAGCGGAATCTCGTTTATCTCAAGACAAAGAAGAAAAAGCTTGGCCATATGCTGAGTAATGTATAAAGGCAACAGGAGGAAACCATGAAAGTTATCCAGGGTGAGTTACAGGCAAAGGGACTGAAGTTTGCGATTATCGTGAGCAGGTTCAATGATTTTATCACCGGCAAGCTCCTTGATGGCGCAGTGGACGCCCTTCTGAGGCATGGTGCAAGGGACGAAGATATTGATGTCGTAAAAGTTCCGGGAGCTTTTGAGATACCTCTTGCAGCCAAGAAAGTTGCAGCGAAGGGCTCTTACGACGCCGTGATATGTCTTGGCACGGTCATCAGGGGTGCAACGCCTCACTTTGACTATGTTGCGGCAGAGGTCTCCAAGGGTGTTGCATCAGCCTCGCTCGATACGGGTGTGCCGATCGCCTTTGGCGTACTCACCACAGATACCATTGAGCAGGCAGTTGAACGGGCAGGCACCAAGAGCGGCAACAAGGGATTCGATGCTGCTGTCACTGCTATTGAAATGGCGCAGGTGTTCAAAAAGCTCTAAGCTGTCAGCACTCAGCTTTAAGCAAATGAACTATTAGTGAGATTATTTTTGATGAATAAACAGATCTTGTTTTCTGCATTTTATTTTCCATGCTGATAGCTGAATGCTGTGAGCTTACAGCTTCCTTATGAATCGTCGCAAGGCCAGGGAATTTGCCCTTCAGATGCTCTTTCAATATGAATTTACCGGACACCGGTCTGATTTCAGGGCAGTGGAAGACCTTGATCCGGCAAAGAAGGAACACAAGGATATCAAACAATTTTCGGAAGAGCTCGTCAGCGGCACCCTTGAGCACCTTGACGAAATAGACGAAAGGATCCGGCAGGCTGCAGAACACTGGAAGATGGACCGCATGGCCTCGGTCGACAGAAACATTATGCGCTTTGCGGTCTTCGAACTCCTGTACCGGAATGACATCCCCCCCAAGGTGACGATCAATGAGTCGCTTGAAATAGCAAAAAAATTCTCTTCCTCAGAAGCAGCCTCATTCATCAACGGCCTCCTGGACAAGATAGCCCGAGAGAGCAGAAAGAAATCATAGCAAGAGAAAGCCGGAGCGTTTAGATCAGGGACCCTGCTCTTATTTATAAGAGGTTATGTCTTTTATTGCGCGTTTCAGTTCATCAAGTTTGTAGGGTTTGGGCAGAAAACCGCTGAAGCCATAGTCCCTGAAATTAGCCATGATGGGGTCGTTGGAATAGCCGCTTGAGACTATTACCCTCACCTCGGGATCATACTCGAGCAGGTTCTTCATGGCTTCCTGGCCACCCATGCCGTTTTGTATGACCAGGTCAAGGATCACAGCTTCAAACGGCATGCCGGCTTCTTTGGCTTTCCGATAGTGTCTCAGCATCTCGACTCCGTCCGTTGTCAGCTCTGCCTCGAATCCGCACTGTAGGAGAAGTCTCTCAACCACAACACGAACGATCTCCTCATCGTCCATCACCAGGATCTTTCCCTTTCGGAGCGGATGGACCGTGAATGCTTCGGCGGCAGCCTGTGGTTTTTCCTGCATGGCGGGCAGAAACAGGCGGAACGTTGTTCCTGCCCCAAAGTGGGACTCAGCGGTAATATGACCATGGTGTTTCTGGACTATGGCAAAGGCACTCGCAAATTCCAGGCCGCTTCCCTCTTTGTCTGCCGCACTGAAGGGATCAAAAAGAGTCTGCAGTTCTGCTTCAGGGATACCGCGCCCCTGATCTTCTATTGCGATCATAACGTATCTGCCCTCCCTGAGCGGAAGTGCCGATGAATGACCTATGATCGTGTTCTCAGCAGATATTGTTATTCTGCCGTCCTGGGGCGTCACCTGCTGAGCATATCTCAGCAGCGTATCAACTGCCTGGCTCACCTGACCTTCATCGACTTCAATGGTCCACAGGCCGTCGGGAAGCGCGAGTTCGCAGGAGATATTCCTCGCGTCTGCTGAAAGCCTGACAAGGTCCCTCAGCAGTTCCTGAATGGATACGACCTTCCTGACCTGAATGCCTCCTGTTGCAAAAGAGAGGAGTTGAGATGTCAGATCTTTTGCACGCAGCGAAGCCTTTTCTGCCTCGAGCAGAACATCATACACTTCAAACCCCGGCTTGGCATACATTTTCGCCAGCGCAAGATTGCCGATTATGGCAGTCAGGATGTTGTTGTATTCATGGGCAATACCGCCGGCAAAAGCACTCAGGGACTCAAGTTTTTGGCTCTTCCGTATTTCTTCTTCCATTCTTCTGCGCTCTGTGACATCCAGTAATGTGCCGATAATAGCTGGTTTGCCGTCGATCTCTGTTTTTGTTCCTTCAGTCTCAAGCTCTATTATCGTGCCGTCTTTCCGCTTGCCTCTGAGAAAAGCGTGGGATATGGACGCTTCTCCTGAAAGAAGGCTCTGAATATTTCGCTCTGCAGTGCCGAGGTCTTCCTCAACGATCAAACCTGACAGGGGCAAAGACGCAATCTCTTCCTGGGTGTATCCAAATACATCTGCTGCCTTCGGATTGACATAGGGGAATATCCCATTCTGAAAGATGTAGATGCCCACGAGGGAATGTTCAACGAGGCTCCGAAATTTCTCTTCCGCATGATGCAGTGCTTCTTCCGTCTTTCTGCGAGAGGTAAGATCCCGAACAACTTCGATGCCGGCAATTATCCTGCCTTGAGCATCTTTGAGTGCAGATGCTGTTATCTCGACACTCAAGATCCCTTTTTCCGGCGCTCCCGGTTTCTCAGCCGTATGGGTATTCCCATCCATGAATGACAGAGCGACGGGACATTTGTCACATGTGGTGTCGCGATTTACGTATGCCTGATAGCAAAGCTCTCCTGGGTGGGCTCCCACCAATTTTTTGTGCGCTTCATTTTGATAGAGAACTCTGAAGGAGGTATCCTGGACACTGACAGGATCACCGATAGCATTGAGAATGGCCTCTATTCTGTTTTTTTCTTCCTCTGCATTCTGCATGGAAGTATGGACGCGCTCATCGGTCAGCAGGGCTGCCTCAAGTTCAGCTACCCGGCGCCGGAGCGCAGGTATGTCATCCGCCGGTTGCGGCTGTTTTTTCTCGCTGCTGCTCACCGGCAATCACCGGGAAAAAGGAATTGTGCTATAGCCTTCATAATGGATGTAAGCTTACCACTTGGCATGTCTACTTTGCAATGAAGAGAACGCTTCCGGCAGAAGGTTTTGACGCAGGCTGGGACACGGTTGTGCATTGGCCGGCACCGGGATAATGCTGGTCGGGGCGAGAGGATTCGAACCTCCGACCCCCTGCTCCCAAGGCAGGTGCGCTAGCCAGGCTGCGCTACGCCCCGAACTATTTAAAATACAGGAGAGCTCAATAAAATGTCAATAAGCAGCAGCTTGTTCGGGCATCAACAATAAAGATCAATATTTCAGTATTTCAAGGTAGTCAGAGAAGTCTTTCTGGTCGGAATTTGAAGCTCCGAGTTTTCGTATCAAAAAATCTTCGGCGGCTATTTTGGCGTTTCCCTTATATTGAGGATTCAGGACTATGGCACGTGAAAGAGCGGCTGAAGCATCGCCGTATTTGCCTGTAGCATTATTACAAAGCGCGAGACCCAGATAGGGGAGATCAAAATTAGGAGACCGTTTAATTGCCTCCTTATAGGCCGTAGCAGCTTCGTCGTATCTGCCCAGTCGATAATAGGCTTTTCCCATATTGACAAATGCCTTTTCAGGTGTGGCATAGAACAGGTTTGATACGGCCTTTTTATAAAAGGGAATCGCCGCATCAAACTTGCCAACTTTTGCGTATGCAAACCCCAGATTATTATATGCGTCTGAATAGTCAGGGTCTATCTTCACCGCCCTCTGAAAGAAATCGATGGCCATTTCGTTTTCGTCAAAGTCGAGCAGATAGATTATGCCTATGGCATAGATCGCTTCCTTGTTTCGGGGGTTCAGCTCGTAGGCATGCTGGAACTCTACAAATGCCTGTTGAATCTTGCCCTCACCATAATAGCCGACTCCTATTTTGTAGCGTGCGGCAGAATTCTGTATGGCACTATCAGTAGAAAATGTAGCGCAGGAAACGGTGAGCATGAGAAAAAAGAGAATGAAAATATGCGCGATCAGCTTCATCGGCTCTGTTTGCCGTGCAATAGTCATGATTCCGTTACCCTATCAGATGTCAGCGGGCAAGTAAAGAAGAAAGTGCCTGCCGGGAGGAGCCAGCTGTTTTTACGAAGGTGTTCTCTTGGGCTCATAATATTGAATAAGTTCAGTGACATCCCAGGGCCTGCATTCATGTCTGCTAAAGCCCAGAGCTTCAGCGCAGCGGCAGATGGTTTCTATGTCTCTGCCCTCAATTTCGAGGAATTCCGGGATGTAGCCGTGCGGACCGCAATAACGGTCGAGCTCAACGTGCGTGCCATCGACGAGTTCATAGCTCGTTCTGTGCTTCTGCATAACGAGCCACGGAGCGTATCCGAGGCCTTCAAGAAGCATTTTCATCTCGCCAAATCCGCAGACCTCAACTTCGTGCTCTGCCTGCTCTTTTGCCCATGCGTTTTCCCTATGCATCTTAAGCGCAAGATTGACTTTTGCTCCTTCTTTTCTCAATCTGAGTGCCTTCCCGGTCTTTTTCAGCTCATTATCCGGAAGATCATAATATATGGCATGAATATCGTCGTCAAAGATCTTCTTTGCCCCGAGAGCAATAAGCTTCTTTTCTATGGACTCTTTATTAATTTCAAGAATTTTGACTTCTATTTCTATCATGTCCCGCCTATCCTGATCTCTCAGCTCTTCACCTGCCTCATCAGTCCATAATTATAATGTTTTATAGATGAAAAGGAGAAGGAGCGTTAGGAAATGGCCAGAGGATGCCGAAGAATCACATAAAAAGAGCCATATCCGGGCTTCTTTCTTTGGACAGCCTCTGCTCCGCTGATGTTTTGCAAAAGCCCTTACATCCTGAGAGTGTCCCAAAGCCCTTCTATGGCTCCAGAATACTTATTAAGCTCCGAACCAGAGGCTGATTCATGATCCGCGGGGGAGCCGTCCTTGACGTTAACAGCGGAATCTTCTCCCGTGTTTAACTCACCGACCGCTCAACCTCCGATTCAGAGTTTCCTGGTTCTTATCCCTGACCTCATCTTAGCGCTCTTTTTACTGTTCGTCAATATCTATTTCTGTTTATCAGGCAGGTTCTTACTATTCGATGACAATAGCGCGAAAGGGCAGGAATACATGACGCTCCGGCTTCTGCATCCTTGAACTTTTCGAAATTTATGAACCACGCTTTTTCATCTTTCATCTCGAAGACAGGGGATATAGTTCAGCAGGCCGGGCAGCCGGTGCATAAGCAGTAATCAATATACGGGATCAACGGCTTTCTCAGGACAGGTTATGATAATGAGGCGGCAGGAGACAGGGGAGCGTCACGACTGTTTAAGATCGTATTTCTTTACTTTGTACCCGATCTGACGCGAAGTGATGCCGAGGATGCGGGCGGCCTTTGCCTGGTTCCAGCCGGTGCGTGTGAGAACTTCGAGGAGCCTTGTCTTTTCGATATTCTCAATGGCAGAGGGCAGGGCATCCTTCATCTCTGCCGCAAACGTTGCCTTGAAGGAATGGTCCCGGATATTGATCGGAAGGTCAGTTTTCGTCGCTGCTTTGCCTCCGCACATGACAACAAGCCGCTCGATCGTATTCTCAAGTTCCCGCACATTGCCAGGCCAGTCATAATTCATAAAAATGTTCAGGACCTCCGGGCTGACCTGCACGGACTTATTATTTTCTTTGTTGTATTTTTTGAGGAAGTATTCCTGAAGCAGAGGGATGTCCTCTCTCCGCTGGCGAAGCGCAGGCAGGAAAACAGGCACGACGTTCAGGCGATAGTACAGGTCTTCCCGGAATGTGCCGTCCCGTACCAGGTCTTCGAGGTTCCTGCTCGTTGCCGCAACGAGACGGACATCGACCTTGATCGTCTTTTCTCCGCCGACTCGCTCAAACTCTTTTTCCTGAAGCACCCGCAGGATCTTGGGCTGGAGCGTCAGAGGCAGATCGCCGATCTCATCAAGGAAGATCGTGCCGCTGTCAGCAAGCTCGAACCTTCCTTTGCGCAGTGCCGCAGCGCCGGTGAACGATCCCTTCTCATGGCCGAAAAGCTCTGATTCAAGCAGCCCCTCGGGGATGGATGCACAGTTGAACTTGATGAATGGGCCTTTGGCGCGCGGGCTCATAAAATGGATCGCTTTGGCAACGAGTTCCTTGCCGGTGCCGCTCTCACCGCGCAGCAGCACGTTCGCTTTAGAGGGCGCGACCCGGTGGACCGCTTCAAAGACCTCCTGCATGCTGTCTGACTGGCCTATGATATTCTCAACATTATATCGTGACTTGAGCTGCTGCTTAAGCCGCTCTTTCTCTTCCTGCATGGCCTCGCGCTCGCGCTCCACTTCCAGATGGAGCTTGACGGATTGTGCCACGAGCGAGGCAATGATCTTCAGGAGCCTCAGGTCTTCTTCAAAGGAAACGCCTTTTGCGCCGAAGAGCCTGTCAACGCTCAGCACGCCGAGGACCTCGTTCTTGAACTTGATCGGAACGCAGAGGAAGGCGATATTCTCTTTCCTGATCATCTGACGGGCGCCTGTCTTGTTCAGGAAAAGCGGTTCGTCGCCGATGTTCGGGATAACGATGGGAGATCCCAGCTTTGCAACGCGGCCGATGATGCCTTCACCAAGCTTGTACCTGCCGCGTTTGATCTCCTCTTCTGACATGCCGTGCGCAGAAAGGATCGAGACCTCGTTGTTATTTCTGAGCGATACGGTGCCGCGCTTCATATCAAGATATTCGGAAAGGACGCGCATGACGCCCCTGAGGTTCTGCTTCAGATTGAGCGATGAACCGAGAAGTTTGCTGATCTCGTAGAGTGCTGTCAGTTCAAGGGTCTTGTCGTTTTTCATGTCGGTATTCTGCAAAGTCCGTTTAAGAAATAATACACTATTTAAGGAACCGCTGCACACTCCGCACGTAAAGGCGGTAGAATAATCATTATGAGCCTGAAGACCATATTCGGCAAACACAGCCCAAAACTCGGGGCATTGGAGATCCTCAAATATATAGGCCCTGGATTTCTGGTGACCGTCGGGTTTATCGATCCCGGCAACTGGGCATCCAATGTGGCAGCAGGCTCGCAATACGGGTATTCTCTGCTCTGGATGGTTACGCTCTCGACCGTTATGCTCATTCTGCTTCAGCACAACGCAGCGCATCTCGGCATCGCCACCGGCCTCTGTCTTTCCGAGTCGGCGACAAAACATTTTCCGAAGCCTGTGAGCAGGATATTCCTCTTCAGCGCCATGCTTGCCTCAGTTTCGACCGCCCTTGCCGAGATCCTTGGCGCCGCTATCGGCCTGAACATGCTCCTCGGACTGCCGCTTACGGTCGGCGCAACGATCACAGCGGTACTGGCCTGCATCATGCTGATCACGAACAGTTACAAGAAGCTTGAGGTATGGATCATCGGTTTTGTCTCTCTGATCGGTCTTGCCTTTATCTTCGAACTGAGCCTGGTGCCGGTACACTGGGCCGACGCTGCAAAGGGCTGGGTCGTTCCTGCGCTGCCTGCTGGCTCACTGCCGGTGATCATGAGCGTGCTGGGTGCGGTTGTGATGCCGCATAACATTTTTCTTCACTCAGAGATCATTCAGTCCAGACAATGGAACATTGAGGGCGAAGACGTGATCAAGAAGCAGCTCAAGTATGAGTTTATAGATACCCTTGCTGCCATGCTTGTGGGCTGGGCCATCAACAGTGCCATCATACTGGTGGCTGCAGCGGTCTTTCATGCGAACAGCACTGTGGTTACGGATCTGCCCCAGGCCGAGGCAACACTCAGGCCGCTTCTGGGCAATGCAGCCGGAGCGGTCTTTGCGCTGGCTCTGCTGATGGCAGGCTTCTCTTCATCCATCACCGCGGCCATGGCAGGCGGCAGCATCTTTGCCGGTATATTCCGGGAGCCCTTTGATATGGCAGATTCCCATTCTCGCATCGGTATTATCATCACCTTCGCCGGCGCGCTTACTATAGTTTTTTTTCTGAAAGATCCTTTTCAGGGCATCATCTGGAGCCAGATCGCTTTAAGCCTGCAGCTTCCATGGACCATCTTCTCTCTGATCTCCCTGACTTCGTCCCGGGACGTGATGGGCAAGTTCTCGAACTCCGGCCCCGACAAGATCGTGCTGTGGCTGTCGGCAGCGATCGTTTCTCTCCTGAATATCATGCTCCTGATTCAGATGCTGTAGCAGCGGTTTCATCGCATATTCCATGCCTTTTTTTTGAGCATGCCTGCCTTAAAATCAGGCAATCATTGTGCGGCGATAAGCTGTAACATGTTGTTTTAAAACAAAACATGCTATGGCAGGCATATTGCCTTAAGAATAATGGTATGTCGATCCTGATACTGAAGAATTTTGCGACTGAGGGGCCGGGCACTATAGAGGATTTTCTTGTGCAGAACAATATGCACTATACTGTCGTGGATATCGCGCGGCATGCTGTCGATTCCGGAGACGGGTTTGATACCCTGATCATGCTCGGCGGGCCGATGAGCGTGAACGACGAGGACAAGTATCCCTATCTGACCGATGAAATGAAGCTTGCCGAGCAGTTCATGAAGGCAGGCAAGAGAGTATTCGGCATCTGCCTTGGTGCGCAGCTTATGGCAAAGGCGCTCGGTGCAAAGGTCTATCCGGGGCCGGAGAAGGAGATCGGCTGGTATGATATCGAACTCAGGGATGCTGGATCGACAGATCCGCGGATGGCACACCTTGCGACAGATGGCAGGAACTGCAAGGTCTTTCAGTGGCATGGAGAGACCTTTGATATCCCGCAAGGGGCAGAGCGGCTTGCAATGTCAGGTCTTTACCCGAACCAGGCATTCAGGTATGGCAATAGTGCCTATGCATTTCAGTTCCATATCGAGGTGTCAAAGCAGATGATATTTGACTGGCTGAAACATGAGCCTGTTGATATGAAGAAGATCGAGCAGGAGACTGCGGCATATTATGCTGGCTATGCTGCACGGGCGCAGAATTTCTATAAGGTATTTTTTCTTGCGGGCTGACAAGCGGAACGGCTTGCAAGCTTACAAGCTACTAAGGAGGTGAGATATGAAGAAGATAGAGGCGATCATTAAACCCTTCAAGCTGGATGAGGTGAAGGACGCCCTGAACGAGATTGGCATTCAGGGCATGACCGTGACCGAAGTAAAAGGATTTGGCAGGCAGAAGGGTCACACAGAGCTGTATCGCGGGGCTGAGTACATCGTTGATTTCATCCCCAAGATCAAGCTCGAGATCGTGACGTCAGACAGCCTTGCAGTCAAGGTGGTTGAGACCATAGAGAAGGTGGCCAAGACCGGCAAGATCGGCGACGGCAAGATATTTGTCTCTGCTGTAGAAGAGGTGATCAGGATCAGGACAGGAGAGCAGGGTGAAACGGCAGTGTGAACACCAGGTCAAGGTTAAGGTCAAGGCCAAGAATGAAGATATTTTTTGCCTAACCTAAACCTCAGCCTTAACCTAATTTTTATTTCAAGGAGGAGCAATGACAGCAAAAGACGTAATCAAGTTAGCGCAGGAAAACAAGGCAGTAATGGCGAACTTCAAGTTTCTTGATTTTCCCGGAATATGGCAGCACTTCGCAGTGCCCATTGCAGAGCTGAAGGAAGAAGTATTCGAAGAGGGCCTCGGTTTTGACGGTTCATCCATCAGGGGATGGCAGGCTATCAACACCTCGGATATGCTGATCGTTCCTGATGCAGAGACCGCATTCATGGATCCGTTCATGGAATACCCGACCATCAGCCTTATCTGCAATATCGTTGACCCAATCACCAAGGAGCAGTATACCAGAGACCCCCGTTACATAGCCCAGAAGGCAGAGGCATACCTCAAGTCGACCGGCATTGGCGACACCTGCTATTTCGGTCCTGAGGCAGAGTTCTTCATCTTCGACGGCATCCAGTTCGATCAGAACGCACACAGCGGATATTATTTCATCGAGTCAATGGAAGGCATCTGGAACTCAGGCCGCGACGAGGGTCCGAACCTCGGGTACAAGCCAAGGCACAAGGAGGGCTACTTCCCGGTCCCGCCGACAGACAGCCAGGTGAATATCAGGACAGAGATGTGCATGGAGATGCAGAAGGTCGGCATCTATGTAGAGCGTGAGCATCATGAGGTTGCAACCGCAGGTCAGGCAGAGATCGACATGCGCTTTGACTCACTCGTGAAGATGGCTGACAAAAACATGCTCTTCAAATATATCATCAAGAACGTAGCACGCAGGCACAACAAGACGGCAACTTTCATGCCGAAGCCGCTCTTCGGAGACAACGGTTCAGGCATGCACTGTCATCAGTCGATCTGGAAGAAGGGCAAGCCCCTCTTCGCAGGCAACGGTTACGCAGGCCTGAGCGAGATGGCGCTTTATTACATCGGCGGCGTGCTGAAGCATGCACATTCGCTTGCAGCACTGACCAATCCGACCACAAATTCATACAAGAGACTCACCCCCGGCTTCGAAGCCCCGGTCAACCTTGCATACTCTGCAAGAAACCGTTCAGCATCGATAAGAATACCTACCTACTCTGCAAACCCGAAGGCCAAGAGGGTCGAGGTCAGATTCCCTGATCCGTCCTGCAACACATACCTTGCATTCTCTGCAATGATGATGGCAGGCCTTGACGGCATCGAGAACAAGATCCACCCAGGGGAGCCGCTTGATAAGGACATCTACGATCTTGGACCGGAAGAGCTGGCGTCAGTGCCGACCATGCCGGGCAGCCTTGACGAGGCGCTCGATGCGCTTGAAGCAGATCACGAATACCTTCTTAAGGGCAATGTCTTTACCCAGGATGCTATCGATACCTGGATCGCTTACAAGAGGAAAAATGAAGTGGATGCTCTCAGGCTTCGCCCTCACCCCTACGAGTTTTTCCTGTACTACGACATCTAAGCCGTATACAGAAGACAGTCCAACGAGAAGAGGGAAGGCATTGCTGCCTTCCCTCTTCTTTTTTGTTTTAGACGGTTCAGAATGACGTGGCGGCCTTGAAGATGTCCAGATATATGGCACAGGGGTCTTCTCCCCTGCTCAGTCGGGTCTTCCAGTCGGTTACCAGTTGGGTCCTGCGCTGACGCTCTTCGTTATTTCTGGCATCTTGTATCGCCCTCTCTCCCATGCTGATCATATATTCAGATCCATTTCGGCATTGCTCCTGAGTCATTGCCGGTTTTTCTGTCTGAGCAGCCATTGCAGAATACGCAGGAATACCGATAACCAGCAGGGCAACAATCAATATCCGCATCATCACATATCTCCTTATTTAAGAACATCAGGCCTTATTTGGTAATTTACCACAACAGAGGCCGGGATGGACGCCTGAACAGAGAGCCAAGATGTTGCTATGGTATCTTTTCCTTGACGATGCCCTCATTAGCACCTATAATCACGAAAAAGACGCATGTGATAATCCGGAGGATTTTATGAATGAATATAAATTGACGACATCCCTTAACCGGCAGAAAGAAATAGTCCCTGCATTTCTTTGTATTGTCGCATTGCTCTGCGGATGCGCTACCACTCACCCATCAGGCAAGGCCCAGAATACTGTTGTCACGGGTACAAGCATGGGGTGCGGCGTTGGAGGTGGCAGCCTGTACCAGAGCTTTCTCGCTTCGCAGCCACGTATATCAGCAATTGTATTGCAGCTTAGGGCTGGGGGGCGGTTTCCAACGAAAGGATTCACAACCACGGTAAAGCTGCGGCAGGGGAGTCCCCAGGGGAAAGTCATCTCTGAAACCAGCGCCATTGTGGCTGGGCCTGTTGCAACAGGCAAGCTGTTGGACGTGACCTTTCAACTGTTGCATGAGGTCTCCGTGCAGGCGGGGCAGCGATGGGTGATAGAATGGACAACGCCAAAAGAGGGGGATGGCGTTCTGACCTGGATGATGTCATCGGGAGACCAGTATTCAGGAGGTCAGGCGTACGGTTGCACGGGAAACGCAATGCATGCAGATGACTTTGTATTCCAGGTGAAACCTTGAATTAGCATGTTTTAATCCAATACCGGGACCTTGAAAACCACCTTTTTCACTTTTTTCCGCTGATCAGAACAGGAGATCTGCGGCATATGAGCATCCTGCGGAAAGAATATGGCAAAACAGGTTCTGTCCATTGTTATAAAATCTGAGTTTCCTTCCAGTTTTCCCATATCTTTTTCTTCCTCATATCCCTGATCTCTACACCTTTCCTTTCTGGCTATGCCGATCTTTTCCCTGCCTTCTATCATGATCTGGATATCTATGAACTTCCTGTGATACTCTAGAAATCCCTCGCTCACAGGCTTTGATTCATACTCACTGACTGAAGCATAGGCGCCGTTGTTGTTGATGCCATATGATCCTGGAATCAGATCAGACAGGTTGTTTTCATGTTTTTTCAGAAAAGCGAGAACGTCTGCAAAGTGAGGATGGAGGGAAAGATACATGCCTAAGTTAATCAGAGAATCATGGATCATTAAGAATTTTCTCCTGTCTTGAAATTAATATGCCCAGCAGGCCCGGCCGCAGATCAGTCAGATAGGGAACTATGTTCCTATCCTCCCCTCTTCCTTTCCATCAGCCGTTCTTTCAGCTTCGTATATCTCTCTGAGGGTCTGTTGTTCCTGATCGCGATGCCGACTGCCTTTTTTGTGCCGATCAGGATAACGAGTTTTTTGCCGCGGGTTACCGCAGTATAGAGAAGGTTCCTCTGGAGCAGCATGTAGTGCTGGGTCAGGACCGGCATGATCACCACAGGATATTCGCTGCCCTGTGATTTGTGCACAGAGATGGCGTATGCAAGGATGAGTTCGTCAAGTTCAGAGAAGTCATATGCCACTGCCTTTCCCTCATAATTGACCATGACCTCCTGGTCCTCTCTGTTTATGGATGCGATCCTGCCGATATCGCCGTTAAACACATCCTTGTCATAGTTGTTCCGGATCTGCATCACCTTGTCCCTGACCTTGAAGACCCTTCCGCCGCGGTGAAGCTCGTCGGTCGAATTATTGAGATGCTTCTGAAGCTCTGCATTCAGGTTCGATGCGCCTACAACGCCCCGATGCATTGGCGTGAGCACCTGTATGTCGTTGACCGCATCAAAACCGAACTTCTCAGGGACCTTTTTGGAACAAAGTTCGAGGATCTTTTCGAGCACCTTTTCAGGCTCCTCCATCTGTATGAAATAGAAGTCCTGATCTGCGTCCTGGTCAGCCTGGGTGATCGGCATGTCGCCTCTATTGATCTGATGGGCGTTCACGATGATAAGACTCTTCTGCGCCTGTCTGAAGATCTGGTTCAGTCTGATGCAGGGCACCTGTCTTGAATCAATGATATCCCGCAGTACATTGCCCGCGCCGACAGACGGCAGCTGGTCAATATCGCCCACAAGGATGAGAGTCGCCTCCTTCGGCACTGCCTTCAGCAAATGATACATCAGCACAGTGTCGACCATGGAGGTCTCATCGATCACGATCAGATCAGCACTAAGCGGGTTCTGTTCGGTCCTCTTGAACCCGCCCTCGTTCTTCGGGCTGTACTCAAGCAACCGGTGAATGGTCTTTGCCTCATGACCGGTCGCCTCTGCCATCCTCTTGGCTGCCCTTCCGGTCGGGGCTGCAAGGAGAATGCTCATGCCAGAGAGCGCATGCAATGTGATGATCGCCTTGATGATCGTCGTCTTTCCTGTGCCAGGCCCGCCGGTGATCACCATCACCTTGGCATCAAGGGATTCGCTGATAGCCTTTGCCTGGTTCTCGGCAAGCGTGATATTCAGGTTCTTCTGCACGGTCTCTATCGCCATGTCCCGGTCTGCCATGAAAAGCCTGCGCTGCGTCCGGTTCAGTTCCAGGAGATTTGCGGCTATGCCTTTTTCAGCAACATGGAACTCCGCAAGATACACTGCCCCGTCTTCGATGACGATCCTTTTCTCTGCGGCAATGGAAGCGAGCGCCTGTTTAATGATCTCCGTGTTGATGTCCAGGATCTCACGGCATTCTTCTACAAGACCGTCATGAGGATAATAGACATGACCGTTCAGCGCAAACTGCTGGAGTACATACAGGATGCCTGCCTCTGCGCGCATGGGCGAGTCTTTCGGAATGCCCAGCTTTGTCGCAATGATATCTGCCGTCCTGAAGCCGATGCCAAAGATATCGGTAGCAAGCCGGTAAGGGTTCTCCTTTACGATTGCTATGGAGGTCTTGCCGTACTGGCGGTATATCTTTGATGCATATGCTGAACTCACATCATGGCTCTGGAGAAAGAGCATCACATCGCGGACCTCTCTCTGCTCCTGCCATGCTGCCCTGATCATAGCAAGCTTCTTTTCTCCTATGCCTTCGACCTCTCTCAGCCTCTGCGGCTGGTGCTCGATAATGTCGAGCGTTTCAATGCCGAACTTTTCGATCAGCCGTTTCGCCATGACCGGCCCTACGCCTTTGATCAGGCCTGAACCTAAGTATTTTTCAATGCCGTGCAGGGTTGCAGGGGCAACGACCTCGCAGGAGGTGAACTTGAACTGCTCCCCGAACTTCGGATGCCGGTCCCATGTGCCTGTGACCTTGACGACCTCGCCCGGAGAGACAGAAAAGAGGCTGCCGACGATCGTGACCAGGTCCTTTTGGCCTTTGACCTTTATCTTTGCGATGGTGAAGTGGTTTTCTTCGCTATGGAAGGTGATGCGCTCAAGCTGGCCCTGAAGTTCGATCTGCATGGTCTATTCTACATAAAAATACGATGTAACATAAAAGTCGATAATCAAAATATTCCACATGGCAACATGACTTGATTCTTGCCGGCAATTTGTATAGCATGTCTAAATTAGAAGATTGTCTGTTAATTGAAACTAAAGGCAAGTTCGGTCTGATTGGGGGGTAACATTATGAGAAGACGCAGGGCCATCATTTTCGACGATGAACCTTCTGTAATTGAGCTGCTTGATGCTGTTCTGAGTAGAAGGGGATATGAGGTCATGTCCTTCAGTGAGCCTGTGGTCTGCCCGATTTTTGAGAACAACTCGACCGTCTGTGCCAGTGATTATCCCTGCGCCGATGTGCTAATTACTGACTTCAATATGCCGAACATGACCGGTATTGAACTCCTTAAGAAGCAGATGGAGTGTGGATGCAGACTATCTAACAGGAATAAGGCACTGATCTCTGCGTGCCTTGACGACGAGTCCCAGAAGGCTTTAGAACAGCTTGGTTGCTCATATCTCAGCAAACCATTTCGCTTATCTGAGCTTTCTCTCTGGCTTGATGATTGCGAAAGACGCATTGATCTTTCTCTGCCTGTCGGGATCAGGAGAAAAGAAAAGCGAACGCGCTTAACCATGGCTATTCACTACCAGGTGAATGCATCGGAACAGACGATGACCGGTATTGCGGTGGACTTCAGCCCATCCGGATTTTGCCTGAAGACGAACCATGACTTTCTCAGGGAACAGCGTATCAGGATTGTTGCATCACTGCCAAATTCCTGCTCAACAGGACATGTCCGTTGGTCGAAGATGACGGATGAAGGACTTTACCTGACGGGCTTCAGCTGCAGATGATAGTTACCCTTGTTTGTTGATCTGGCAATTTGTATGGACGAGCTTTCAAAAGAATATATGATCTCATTCTTTGACAAGAATCTTCAGCTCCACGGGGACAGGCCTGAAGCGGTCAAATGGAACGCTAAAGGACAGCGGCTGCACTTTCAAAGTCTTCTCGATATCGGACAGATTAGCGGCAGGAAGATCCTTGATTTCGGCTGCGGCAAGGGAGATCTTCTTCAGTTTTTCACGGACTGCGGTATTCATGTCGATTATACCGGCTACGACATTAACGAAAACCTCATTTCCCTTGCGCAGAAAAAGTACGCTCTTGGGAAATTCAGGGTTTTTGATATAGGCAAGGACTCTCTCGATGAAGATTTTGACTACATTTTTCTCTGCGGTGTCTTTAATCTGAAAATATCAGGGCTTGATGAGATCATTGCGAAGACACTAGCAAGTCTCTTCAGGCATTGCCGTCTGGGCCTCGCCTTTAATGCTTTATCAGCGCTGAATCCACGCAAGGACTTTGAACTTCATTATACGTCACCAGAGGAACTTTTCAGTTTTGCGGTTAAGACCCTTTCTCCTTATGTTGCCCTGAGGCATGATAGAATGTTCTACGATTTTACGCTGTTCATCTATAAGGATCCGCAGCAGGGGGAATGATCTCGGTGACTCAAGGGGTGGACAGTGCGGCATGGGACCTGAATACCGGATTTTGCATAAAAGAAGAATAACGGCCCGGGAAATCTGAGGGGGGGATGCCCCCCCTCATGTTGAACAAATTACATTTCTTTGATTTCGATGCACTTGTCAGGACAGACTTCAACGCAGCTCATGCAGCCAACGCACTCTCCTGCCTGAAAGGGATCAGTCTTGCCGTTGGAACCCATCTGGTAAACCTGAACCGGACAGATGTTCACACATTCTCCACAGCCGGTGCAGCAATCCATGTTGACATTGACTAAATACATTGCAACCTCCTCATAATAGTGTATTAATCGACAGGTGTTACCACTGCCATAACTACAAGTTTGCTGTTCTTGTCAGCCCTAAATCCGTGTTGCACCATAGGATCACAGAGAAGGCAGGTCTTTTCGTCGGCCTCAACTTCTTCTTCTCCTATAATAAACGTTCCTTTGCCTTCAACGCAATACATAAGCAGCCTCATTGGAGCCTTGTGCGGTTTTAGTTCCTGCCCTGACTCCAGGCACATGAGCGCAACCCTCATTTCCGGTTTGTCGGAAAGCATTTCCCTGCCGATCTTGTCAGGATAGAACGTAATGAGTTTTTTGAGATCAAGTATTTCCATGGTAGCCTCCTTTTCTGGTATTATTGCACAGGATCTGCCGGAAGGCTATGACTCATATCATACGGGAACATATACTCAGCAAATGAAATATTTTCACCTCATAGAGACGACCCCGAACGGGCTCAAGACTGTGAAGACCTTATTTGAAGCTATGAATGCTGACTGCAGGGTGTTTAATTCAGTTGAGGACGCGCTTGGTTCCGGCAAAATGCCTGATATGGTAATTCTTCTTGCCCAAAGGGAAGAGGAGGGTTATAGGAAAGATGTCCGCATGCTTTCATTGAATAGCAGTTATGGGAAAGTTCCGAGAGTAGCTGTTTTACCCATAAGTCTTTCGATGAAACGGAAGACCGCGGCTGTAATTGAAGGCGAGGCTGAGTTTCCGCTGCCTGTAGATAAAGAGAAATTCCTCTCCGCAATTGCAGCGTGTCTTAATATTTCGCAACGCAGGATCTGCCAGATCATTATTACGATCGTGGCCTCTGCCAGCAATCTTCAGTACTCCGGCATATCGATGGATTTCAGTGAAACAGGTATGGGATTTGAAAGCAGGGCTGATTTTTCGATCGGACAGGGTATCAAGACATCCTTCGTGAATCCCGGAACAAAGATCAGGCTCTTGCTGCAGGGAGAGGTGGCAAGAAAGGTGCCCACGACATCGGCAGACAGATTTCTGTACGGCATCCGCTTCGTGGATATGCAGAAGCAGGAGGCCGAGGAACTGCGAAGGTTTATTGCGGGCAAGAAAGATTAGTTCTGCCTGTCCTTTATTCGCGACAGAAGATATTGTTCCATATTGTTTTGAACTGGTCGAACGTGCCTGCTTCAATCGAGGTCCGCATTTTCCTGAAAAAGTCCTGGTAAAAGTAGAGATTGTGAAGCGTGTTCAGCCGCATCGAGAGGATCTCCCGCGCAAGGAACAGATGCCGAAGATATGCCTTTGAATAGTTCCTGCAGGTGTAGCAGCTGCAGTCCGGGTCAAGGGGGCCTTGATCGAATTTGAACTCCTGGCGCTTAATGCTAATCCTGCCCCTGCTGGTAAAAAGCGTTCCGTTCCTGGCATTCCGCGTAGGCATTATGCAGTCGAACATGTCAAAGCCGGCATCGACTGCTGCAAGCATGTCAACAAAGTCGCCTATTCCCATAAGGTAACGAGGTTTGTCTTGCGGGAGCAGGGGGGCATTGAAATGAATGATCTCATGCATCTCTTCTTTGGGTTCCCCGACACTGACCCCGCCGACTGCATACCCGTCAAATCCTATATTGATCATATCTTCAGTACTTTTTCTTCTCAGATCTTTATACATGCCGCCCTGTATGATGCCGAAAAGGGCCTGACCAAATCCCCCCTCGCTCCCCTTTGTCAAAGGGGGGATGGGGGGATTTTCTGTCCATATTGCTTTATGTGCTTCCTTGCATTCCTGTGCCCATCTGGTGGTAACCTCGACCGACTTTGCTGCATAGTCATGCGTTGCCGGATAGGGGATGCATTCGTCAAAGGCCATGGCAATGTCAGAGCCGAGCACTCCCTGGATCTTCATCGCCTCAGCGGGGCCGATGAAATGGAGAGATCCGTCCAGATGCGATCTGAACTGTACTCCATGCTCTTCAATTTTCCTGAATGATGCGAGGCTGAAGACCTGAAAGCCTCCGCTGTCCGTGAGGATAGGGCGGTCCCAGTTCATAAACCTGTGCAGGCCTCCCAGAGTGGAAATTACATCAAGGCCTGGCCTCAGATAGAGGTGATAGGTATTCCCGAGAATGATCTCAGCGCCTATGTCCTTCAGTTCATCAGAAGACATTGCTTTTACTGTGCCGAGCGTGCCGACAGGCATAAATGAGGGTGTATTGATGACCCCTCTTGCTGTTCTGACCTCAGCTCTGCGCCTTTCTCCGTCCTTTGCAATGATCCTGAATTCCATGCCTTTACTTTTCTCCCGGTAATCTGTTTTAATAGGCACGTATTATACGGGAAACGCAGTAACAACGATAGCGAAGAACTGCTTTTAAGATTTCCTCATCAGGTCTCTTGACAAAATTAAAATGATTTGTCTAAGATACTCACTCGCTCTTTGAGAACTGAAAAAGGTGCGTAGCGTACCGTTGATTGAAAAATGAGTTTAAGAGAAACCAGTATCAAATGAGAGTTTGATCCTGGCTCAGAACGAACGCTGGCGGCGTGCCTAACACATGCAAGTCGAACGGAGTTAACAAGCAGCACTCAGCAGTCAGCTATTAGCTATCAGCC